>JBJKRF010000021.1:0-56710 GCA_046704785.1 Anaerolineales bacterium
GGGCTTCGCGCCGCACACACCCCAATCTATTCAGCACCACGGAAAATCCTAGAGAATCAAGCTTCTTGCAGCGACAAACAAGATTGACAAGGGAATGTAGCGCTCCTCTGTCAATCTTGTACTGCGTTACGCTTCGGAACAAGATAATCTCAGCTAAACAGCCAGCACTTCTTTGGTGATGATATTGAACGCTGGCGGATGCTCGAGGTGCTTCTTGACTGCGCACAGTTCAGCGGAACGGATCAAGGCATCGTGATATTTTGCAGGGAAACTCGGCGGCACCTGGATTTCCAGATCGATCCGGTCGACCATGCCGGTCAAAGGGTTGCTATGGACGCGTTCCAGGATTTGGACGCCATCGGTAGATAATCCACGCTGCTGGCAAAATCCAAGCACATAGATACCGGCGCAGGTGCCAATCGCCGAAAGGAAGACGGCAAAAGGCGTAGGGGCGCTGCCGCTCGGCGGCTGGTCTGTCTTGACAGTATAAGGGCCAAAGTGGGCGTCGACACGTGCGCCGCCGGGGAAGTCGATCAACAGTTCCATCAGTCTATGCTCCTTAATTCTCTAATTCATTGGGAACAGCAACGCGTAAGAGCCGTCCCTGTGATTACTATTCCCTTAGATGAATCAAGCTATGAAAAGTTGCACTTTCTGCAGGCGCACTCCAAAGAAAGTTTGTTTACCGAAAGTTAACAACAATTTTCCTCCACCGTCATTAAAATGAAACCTGGTCTTTGGCAATCGACAGATGACCGATTGGTGGGATGTGGGCAGCGCTTCGCGTTGCTTTCATCCCCAAGAAACTCATAAGGATATGGAGACAACGATGTCACGAAAAGAAGTTCTTTTCCTGTGTACGGGGAATTCCTGCCGCTCACAGATGGCCGAGGCCATCGTCAATGCGCGCCTGGGCGACGCCTGGGAGGCCGTCAGCGCTGGAACGAAGCCAGCCGGATACGTCCACCCCAAGGCGTTGACCGTGCTGCACGAAATTGGGATTCAGCACACGGGACGTTCGAAGGGGGCCGACGAATTTCGGAACGTCGACTTCGACCTGGTCGTCACAGTCTGCGATTCGGCGGCGGAGGAGTGCCCCGTCTGGCTGGGAAAAGGAAAACGGGAACATCACAGCTTTCCCGACCCGGCCAAAGCACAAGGCACCGACGAGCAAGTCCTGGCAGCATTCCGCCGCGTGCGCGACGACATTGCACGTGAAATTCCGGCGTTGCTGGCACATTACGCCTGAACTGGTACTTATAGGCTGCGCAAACACCCACAAATCGCGTTTATTTCGCAAGCTGAGACGGTATAATCAAGGTTGGAGGTATTGATGCAAAAGAAACCTTCCCGCAATATCGTCCCTTCGCAAGGCGGCATGTTGCAAGACCTGGTCTTGCGGCTGAAACTGATTTTCCGCCTGATCCTCGACAAGCGCGTCAGCCCGTGGCTCAAAATCATCCCCATTTTCGCGCTGATTTACTGGATTTCACCGGTCGATCTCATTATGGGCATTCCCGGCCTTGATGCAGTGGATGATATTGCCGTGCTGTGGTTCGGCCAATACCTGTTCATCGAACTTTGCCCGTCAGATGTGGTGCGCGAACACATGCAGCAACTCAGCAGTAACAATACGATCGTCGAAGAAGAGCGCCAAAAAGCGGCTGAAGACGACGTGGTGGACGGCGAAGCGACCGACCTGCCCGACTCAAAATAGGAAGGCGCATGACCCCCCGCCCACTTTTTACCGGCGTCCTGGCTTTGATCCTGTTCCTGGCCGGATGCAACACCCCGGCCACGCCGACCGCCACTTTGCCCGCGCCCGAGGTGACCATCGCCCCGGCGACGGCTACCCTCGTTCCCCCTTCCACCTCCACATCTTCCCCCACCGATACACCGACGCCCAGCGCCACGACTGCCTCCGCTTCGGTCTCCAGTTTCCCCAACCCGCAAAATTACACCTGGACGCCCGTGATCCGCGGCCTGCAGCACCCAACCGACATTAAGTACGCGCCGGATGGCTCTGGACGGTTATTCCTGCTTGAGCAAGTAGGACGCATTCGTATCTTCCAAAATGGACAACTGCTGGCCCGCCCTTTCCTCGATATCAGCGATCGCGTGGGCAGCGACAGCACCGAACGCGGCCTGCTGGGTTTGGCCTTCCATCCCAACTACCGGCAAAACGGCTATTTCTACGTCAATTACACCGACGTCAACGGCAATACCGTGATCGCCCGTTTCCAGGTCACGTCCGACCCCAATGTAGCCGATCCGGCCAGCGAGAAGAAACTGCTGGGCATTCAACAACCATACGCCAACCATAACGGCGGCTCCATGACCTTCGGCCCGGACGGCTATCTCTACATGGGCTTCGGCGATGGCGGCTCACAGGGCGACCCGCTGAACAACGGCCAATCGCTCAACACTTTCCTGGCAAAGATTCTGCGCATCGACGTGGACCATGGCGACCCATACGCCATTCCACCAGACAACCCTTTCGCCAACGGCGGCGGCAAGCCCGAAATCTGGGCCTTCGGCCTGCGCAATCCATGGCGCATCTCCTTCGACCGCGCCACCGGCGACCTGTACATTGGGGATGTGGGCCAGAGCGCCTGGGAAGAAGTGGACTACGTCCCCGCCGGGACGCCCGGCGGCCTGAACTTCGGCTGGAGCTATTATGAGGCCACCCATCCCTATAAAGGACACCTGCCCGCCAATTTAAAGGTGGTCATGCCGGTGGCCGAATACAGCCACCAGTACGGCTGCGCCATCACCGGCGGATACGTCTATCGCGGCGCTGTGCTGCCGGCCTGGCGCGGTATCTATTTCTATAGCGATTACTGCACCGGCTTCGTTTGGGGCCTGCTCAAAACGGCCGATGGCTGGCAGTCGAAAACCCTCTTCCAGACCGGATTCAATGTCACCACTTTCGGCGAGGACGAGGCTGGCGAGCTTTATCTGAACAACTACGACACCGGCACGATCTATCGATTATCACAACGCTGATTTTCTGGCTCTCTGGTTTCCGCGGGGGAAATTTTAGTTCTTGGGTAACATCTCAATGAACAAAAGGAACGGGGGCTGTTCCCCAGCCTTTTTTGTCACACGATGAATAAGGTAAACGTCGTCCGAATACTGCACATTGTCACCCCATTTTATGACGCCTGTCACTGGCAGGTTAATTGAAGCTGCCGTACACTAGTTAACGTAATCCGGAGGTGAACGATGGCAGAAAAAGCTTGGGAAGTGACGAAAGTTCGTTATTGCGACCACGTCAGTCACGAGGTTGCCTTCGAGAGCGAAGTCGTTTATCCAATCGACCTGCTCCCAGATCCGCCTCGCGTCATCGCCCGTCGGTGCTCCAACGCCAGGGAATGCAACCTGTTCGACAAGCCGGTTTGCATCTGGTGCGGCACCAACCCGAATTACGAACCCATCTAAAAAACCGGGTGGTTTTTTCCTCCTACCACCCGATTTTTTCAAAAACTCTCTCCTCCCTCTGAGTTGGTCTGGCTATCCCGCGACGCGTTCGCGGGATGTGCCGTTAAAAACGAACGATGCGGCTACAGCGGGATTTGCTCGCCGCTATGTGTGCTACTGTATCCCGGCAGGTTGCCGACTTCCTTACGGAAAGCTGCACTGTGCAGCCGTTCCAGCAGCGGCGCGAGTCTGCTTTCCTGTTCGCGCGGGACGACCAGATCGTAACGTTCGTTGAAAAGGGGGACAAAACCCAGGCCCTGATCGTGGGCCGCGGCCTGGATTCCCAGGCTAACGTCGACTGTGCCCGTTTGGATGGCGTGAGCTGCCTCCCCGTGGGTGTGTACGTAGCGCTCGTAGCCCGGAATCGCGCTGACGGGGAGGCCCTGGCGGGCGAGTTCCCGGTCCAGCCATAAGCGCGTCCCGGAGCCGGGGTCCCGATTGAGGAAGGTGACTTCCTCACGAGTCAGGTCCGCGAGTGTACGAATGCCTTTGGGGTTGCCCGCTGCGACCATCAAGCCTTGCGTACGCTCGGCCAACGTCAACAATGAAACGGGCCGGTCGGGAAACAGATGCCGGACAAAAGGCGCATTGTATTCACCGTTGGCGTCGAGCAGATGCGCACCGGCCAGGTTGCACAATCCCTCGCGCAGGTGCATCAGGCCATCGAGTGAACTATCCGCCAGGACAAATGCGTCGAAAGGCCCGTGAAAGCCTGTCGCCAGTTGGCGCAAGGCCAGGTCGTTGCTGGCGAGCACCACAAACGGCCCCTTACGATACGGCAGAATCAATTCCCGCAGCAGGAAAGCCTGCGCGCGGGCGCGATAGTACTTCTCCGTGACGATGCCGCTGGTGCGCACCTCGGCGATCTCGACCAACCCGGCCGATTCCAGCGCCTTGATGTGATGCCGCACCCAGGCTGGCGACTGGCCCAGAGCGTTTCCGATCTGGCTGAGGGTGGCCGGGACCGCCATCAAACGGCGTAGAATCGTCAGGCGCCGCCCGTCGGCCAATAACTTGATCTGCTCGAAAGCATGTAAAGTCTCGATGGAATTCATTGCGCACTCGTTAAGGGAAAACTTAATCAGAGAGAGTCTAGCATGGCACACTGTTTTCCGTCAAGGTGGGCTGAGTTTTTGGAACTTTCTGTCGCATCATAATTTGTTAATTGACAAGCATCCCCGCCCGTGATATAACCGCCCCAACAACTGAAAAGGGCACAATGCCCACTCATCCAGAGAGGCGGAGGGACCGGCCCTGCGAAACCTCGGCAACCTTGTCAGGCAAGGTGCCAACTCCGGCAGACAAGTGTCTGGTAGATGAGGATGACGATTTAACAAGGTCGCCTCTCTAGGAAGAGAGGCGTTTTCGTTCTTTTGGAGAATGACGATCAGGATTTCAGCACGGGATTATGGAGCAGAAAACAAGATGTCTGTTGAAGACACGCTCGGTATTCAAATTTTGCTGACCCATTTTGCCAACAGTTTCGATCTGCAAGACTGGGATGGCTTGCAAACCTGCCTGATGGATCAGCTTTATACCGACTACTCCGACTTGCGCGGCACCCCGCCCCAAACAGTGCGAGCGACAGAGTATGTGCAGGCTCGCCGGGTAGCGCTAGAAAATTTGAAGACCCACCATCTGGGCAGCAATATCAAGGTCCAAGCCATCGACCTGCTCAACGCCGTCTGCCGCGTTTCGATGGTCATCTGGCGCAAAGCCGGCGGCGAAGCTTTTACCACGCATTGTCTCTACACATTCAAGGTAGCGAAAATTGGGCCCACTTGGAAAATCAGCGCCATTACCCAGAAAGTCCCGTGGAACGAAGGGCAGTCATCCATCCATTCAGGTGTGAAATGAAATGTCCCGACTGTGGCGCGCCCGATAGCGCCTGCGAAGCACGTTACCACGAATGCCTCTTCAAAGAATTCAGTGACCCGGCCTATGGCGCGGTGCATAACCTGACCGTTTCCGCCTATATGCTCCAGCACTCCAGCAAGCTGACGAAAGCAGGCTGGTTGTACGAACGTCAATTATTGCTGGAATTCCTGGTCGAGAACAAATCGCCCGCTTTCATCCGCCAGCAGAACCATGACTTGGTCGACAGCGGCAAACGCAAGTTCAAGATCAAGTCGAAGACCGGCCAGCCTGTCATCGCCAAAACGACCTGGACGAAGACGATCCTGGATTTGCGTACGGAGAATGCCAAAGTCTACTGCGCAGATGTGAACGCCTGGGCCAGGTCTGCATTAGCAGAAGCTGAATTATTTGAAGGTGACATAAATGAATAATTCAAAATTTAGTCCTCCAAAACCAACAACTGGTGATACTGCTCATCGAGTGGTAAAGAGTTTAATTTCTCCAATTCAAGGAGCAACCGAACTTTTTGAGCAATTTGTCTCTCCGCCATTGGATAAGAGATTGGATCGGTGGCGAGAGTATGTTGGAGAAGCGCTCTATATGCTTGAGCATAGTCTGGGATTTAATCTTGAAAAGCTACAATCAAATGAAAAGTTTATAACGGTGGTTACGCAGACGACCAGAGTAGCGATCCAAAATCACCAAAAAGAGAAATTAACAGCTTTGCGAAACACAATCATTAATTCGGCTTTACATAAAGATATTGCTGACGATTTACAGCTAATATTTATTAGATTTATTGATGAGTTAACACCATCGCACCTTCTTTTATTGAAATTCTTTGTTGAATTTGAGAGTGAACTAATAAAACTAAGATCGTATTCTGATTTATTAAAATTTGTCAATTCTCATTTTGAGCATTCAAATGATTTAGCACGCGACGAGTTTTTGATGTTGATAGGCGATTTAAGTACTCGTGGTCTTATTCGAGTAAGCCAAGATATAGATGATTTTGATGATATTTATAAAGCATCTTTATTTCTTCTTCATAAAACTAACGATACCTTGCCGCGATTCCTGGTTACCAAAATTGCGAAAGATTTCATCGATTTTATATCGAATAAAGAATTCTCAATAGCAACAGATGTATGATTTTTGTTGCATTATTTTAGGGTAGGTTCTTAAAAATTTAATGCGATAAATATTGGAGACATTATGACCACTCGCAAATACACAAACCGCCGCTATCTGGATGCCCTCGAAAAGAAAGTGCTTGTCTTCGACGGCGCCATGGGCACCAGCCTGCAGCTTCAAAACCTGGCCGCCGAACACTTCGGCGGTGAGAAACTCAACGGCTGCAACGATTACCTCGTCATCTCCTACCCGCAGGCGGTGGAAAGCGTCCACCGCTCGTTCCTCGAGGTGGGCGTGGACGTGATCGAGACCGACACCTTCCGCGCCAATCGCCTGACCATGAAGGAATACGACCTGCAGGATCGCGTCGTTGAGATGAATCGCACCGCCGCCGCCTTGGCGCGCCACCTGGCCGACGAATACACCCAGAAGACAGGCCAACCTCGCTTCGTGGCCGGTTCCATTGGCCCCTCGGGCAAACTGCCCTCCGCCGACGACCCGGAACTCTCCAATATCAGCTTCGACGAACTGGTCGACATCTTCCGCGAACAGGCTATCGGCTTGCTGCGCGGTGGAGCGGATGTCCTGCTGATAGAGACCTCGCAGGACATCCTGGAAGTCAAAGCTGCCATTCTCGGCCTGCAGAAAGCCTTCGAGGAAACCGGCCTCTCCATCCCCGTCCAGGCGCAGGTCACGCTCGATACCACCGGGCGCATGCTGCTCGGCACCGACATCGCCGCCGCGCTGACCATCCTGGAGGGCTTGCCCATCGATGTCATCGGTCTGAACTGCTCCACTGGCCCCGAACACATGCGTGAGCCGATTCGCGTGCTGGGCGAACAGTCCAACCTGCCGGTGTCGTGCATCCCCAACGCCGGGCTGCCGCTCAACGTCGACGGACAAGCCGTCTATCCGCTTGAACCGGAACCTTTCGCCTCGGCCCTGTATGAATTCGTCGAAAAGCACAACATTTCGGTCGTGGGCGGATGCTGCGGGACGACTCCTGCCCATTTGAAATTACTCGTCGAAAAATTGGGGAATCACCCGCATCCGGCCCGCCCCGATCAATCTACCCCGCGGCTTTCTTCCTCCATCGCAGCCACGCTCATGCACCAGGACCCGCCGCCCACGCTGTTGGGCGAGCGCTGCAACGCGCAGGGCTCGCGCAAGTTCAAACGCCTGCTGCTGGCCGATGACTACGATGGTATCCTGGAAGTGGCCCGCGAGCAGGTGGCCGGCGGCGCGCACGCCCTCGACATCTCCGTGGCCGTCACCGAACGCCCCGACGAGGGCGAGCAGATGCGCAAGGTGGTCAAAAAGCTCGAAATGGGCGTGGACGTGCCGCTGGTGATCGACACCACCGAACCCGACGTGATGGAAATCGCGCTCAAGACCGCGCCCGGGCGCTGCCTGCTCAACTCCACCCACCTCGAGGCGGGCCGCACCAAAGCCGATAAAGTCTTCGGGCTGGCTAAGGCCCATAACGCGGCGGTGTTGTGCCTGACCATCGATGAAAGCGGCATGGGCAAAACGGCGCAGCGCAAACTGGACATCGCCAAACGCATCCACGACATTGCCGTGAACGACCACGGCCTGCGCCCGCAGGACCTGGTCTTCGACGCCCTGACTTTTACGCTGGCCACCGGCGACCCCGAATTTGCCAATTCCGCCATCGACACCATCGAAGGCATTCGCCTGATCAAGCAAAACCTGCCCGGCGTCTCCACCTCGCTGGGCGTCTCCAACCTGTCTTTCGGACTCGCTCCACAGGCTCGCCCGGTGCTGAATTCGGTCATGCTCTATCACGCCGTGCGAGCCGGGCTCGACATGGCAATCGTCAACGCCGCACACGTCAAACCTTACGTCGAGATCGACGCCGAAGAACGCGAACTGGCCGAGGACCTGATCTTCAATCGCCGTCCCGATGCGCTGCAACGCCTGATCGAACATTTCGAATCGGTGGATGCCACGCAAGAGACCTCCGCGCAGGCCAATCCCACCGAAGGCATGACGCCCGAAGAACGCCTGCACTGGAGCATCCTGCACCGCCATAAAGATGGCGTGGAAGCCGACATCGACGAGATTATCAACCGCCCCCCCGCTCCCGGAGAAACGCTCCCAACAAAACACGAGATCGCCGTCCACACCCTCAACACCGTGCTGCTGCCCGCCATGAAAGAAGTGGGCGACAAGTTCGGGGCGGGCGAACTGATTTTGCCCTTCGTGCTGCAATCTGCCGAGGTGATGAAAAAATCTGTCGCGCACCTCGAGAACTATCTCGAAAAGAAGGAAGGCGTCAGCAAAGGGCTGGTCGTGCTGGCCACCGTCTACGGCGACGTGCACGACATCGGCAAGAACCTGGTCAAGACCATCCTATCCAACAACGGCTACGACGTGATCGACCTGGGCAAACAGGTTCCGGCGGAGACGATCATCTCCAAAGCGGTGGAAGTCAACGCGACGGCCATCGGCCTGTCGGCGCTGCTGGTCAGCACGTCCAAACAAATGCCGTTGATCGTCAACGAACTCAAGCGGCGCGATCTACCCTTTCCGGTGCTAGTGGGTGGTGCGGCCATCAACCGCCGCTTTGGACGGCGCATCCTCTTCACGGAGGACGGCGCCGCCTACGACCCCGGTGTGTTCTACTGCAAGGACGCCTTCGAGGGTCTGGAGACGATGGACCGTTTAATCGACGCCGACAAAAAACCGGCCCTGCTCGAACAACTGCACCGCGAAGCAGAACTGGAGATGGGACGCGCCTCGCAGACGCCCGCCTATCGCAAAACCGCAGGCAACCATTCGAACATTGTTCCCGCGCCGATCAAATCACCGGAGAAATGGGGCGTGCGCGTCGTCCGAGACATGCCGCTCGAAATCGTCTTGCAATATCTGAACATCAACGAGCTCTACCGCCTCTCGTGGGGCGCGAAGAACACGCATGGTCCCGCCTGGGAAAAACTGCAAAAGGAATTCGACCGGCGCCTCGAAAAGATGAAAAAGGACGCGCTGCGCTACAAGTGGCTCAAACCCCAGGGCGTTTACGGCATTTTCCCCTGCCAGGCAGATGGCGACGAATTGATCGTTTACGACCCCGAATCCGATCTATCTGCCAATCCGTTGGAGAAAGTCCGTTTACGGTTCCCGCGCCAACCCTATGACGATCACCTGTGCCTGGCAGATTACTTCGCCCCGGTGGGGTCCGGCCCGTTGGACGTGGTAGCCTTCCAAATAGTGACGGTGGGGCAGGAAGCCACCGAAAAGTTCGACAAGCTCCAGGCCGCCGGCGACTACAGCGAGGCGTATTTCACACATGGCGTAGCCGTCCAGTCGGCGGAGGCCACCGCCGAGTACCTGCACCGCCACATACGTCGCGAGTTGGGCCTGCCCGAAGATCAGGGCAAACGCTATTCGTGGGGCTATCCGGCTATCCCGGAGCTGGAGGACCATCGTAAAGTCTTCGACCTGCTGCCCGCCGAAAGTGAACTGGGAATGTCGCTCTCGGCCGCCTATCAATTGGTTCCCGAACAATCGACGGCAGCGATTATCGTACACCACAAAGACGCGAAGTACTACTCCGTGGGCGAAAGCCGTGTGGAGCAGTTGATGCGGTAGGCGTAGGCACAACATGGGAACATCGAGACTATGAAAATATTACGACGAATTTTGACATGGGAATACTTGCCATTGGTTCTATTGGTAGGGATAAGCCTGGTGGTCGGCGTCTGGACCTTGCGCGATTACGGCGTTAGTTGGGATGAGCCCGGCAATTATATGTACGGCCAGCATTCCTTGCTGAATTACTACAACCTGTTCCACGGGCTGCCGGTTACACCGTTCGACCATCTGCACCTGGACCAAAAAGGGCCGGCCTTCTTCATGTTGTCGCAATTGCTGGCGCAACTGTTCGTCTCTCTGGTGCCATCCTGGTCGAGCATCAACGGCATACACCTGGCGTATTTCCTGACGTTCCAGGCCGCGGTCGTGGCGATGTACTTCCTCTCCCGGCGTTGGATTCGACCCTGGGCGGCCTTCGGGACGACAGCCTTGTTTGCCACGCAGCCCGTCATCTGGGGACACGCTTTTATGAACGCCAAGGACACACCTTTCATGGCGTTCTTTCTGATCAGCGTCACGGTCGGGCTGTACACCATGGACCACGTATTGAACACGCCGACGCCTGACGAACAAATTTCGCCTCACCTACAAACGACGATGGCGCGCGCCCGCGAAGACTGGCGTCAGTTGTCGCCCCGGTCAAAACGGAAATGGGGCATTCTCAGTCTATTCGGCGTGTTATTGGGCGTGCTGATTTTCTTGGCACAGGGAGCCATCAGCGCCCTGGCTGTCCAAATGGTTTCCCAGGCGTATTACCACGGGAACAGCCCGATTGGGAAATTGTTCGGCTTCTTTGCCAACAGTGCACAGAATATGCCATTGGGATACTACATAGATCAAGCTCAGGCGCTGTCCGGTGCCCTGGTGATTTTTGTGGTGGTCCTGATTGTTCTTGGAATCATCCTTGGCTTTATTCTGACTCTCGACTCGTTGCGAACTGCGGCCAAAAGTTTCCTCCGCGCCCTGGGCGCTTATCTGGTCAACCCACGTATTCTGGTGGCCGCTATCCTTTTAGGGGCAACGGTTTCCATTCGCGTCTTGGGCCCGCTGGCAGGGTGTATCGTGGCTTTCTATGCGCTGGCGCGCTGTTTCAAACGGGCAGCGCCCTCCGTGACGGCTTACGCCGCGCTGACAATCCTGGTCGCTTATCTCACCTGGCCCTACCTGTGGTTCTCGCCGATTGGGAACTTTGTGGGCTCACTGGACCTGATGTCAAAATACGTCTGGACCTTGCCGGTGCTGTTCAACGGGACTTTCTACACCCCCGATAAATTGCCGCGTTTCTTTCTACCCGAAATGTTCGCCATCCAGTTGACTGAACCGGTGCTGGTACTTCTCTTGGTCGGCCTGGTCGTCATCCTACTGGGCCTGCGCAAAGATCAAATCTTCGACAAACTTCGCAAATGGATGAGGCGGAAGGCCGATCAGGGCAACATAGTTCCCACCCACTCATCTGAAACTACTACACTGCCTGCGGGCCCCCGCTATTTCAGCGCAGAATTTGCCGGTCTGGTCCTCTGGTTTGCATTACCGGTGGCAGCGCCGGTTTTCTTCGGCAGCACAGTCTACGACAACTTCCGGCAGTTTATCTTCGTCCTTCCGCCGCTCTTGCTGATCGCCGGAATTGGCCTGAATGCCATCTTCTCGAAATGGAACAATACCATCCTGAAAGTCATTATTCTATTGGCAGTCATCGCGCCGGGAGTCTATGCGGGCGTGAGGCTGCATCCGTACGAATACGTCTATTACAATAGCCTGGTTGGTGGGACGGGCGGCGCCTACCGTAAGTTCGAACTGGATTATTGGGTGACTTCTTACGAAGAGGCCGGGCACATCCTGAATCAGATCGCGCCGCCGAACGCCCGGGTGATTGTCTTCGGACCCGACTCGATCATCAACAACTACACTCGCCCCGATATCAAGCTGGTCACCCCACAAGATGCCATCAACCTGAACATCAAAGCAGACTATTATGTCTCATCGACCCGTTGGAATTTTGATGTGCGCTGTCCGGGCGGGAAAACCGTCGCCGAAATTGGGCGCGAGGGCGCCGTATTTACGGTCATCAAACAGTTGACGGGCAACATGAAGGATTGTCCATAAAGCGCTGCACGCATTCATCCATCTACTCCCTTTCTATTAGGAATCTTTCCTTTTCCCGTTAATCACGGGAGAACCTGATTAACGATAAAATAGATTTATGCTCCTGGCAATTGACCTAGGCAATACCAACCTGACGATTGGCCTGTACGAGGGCGAGACGTTGAACGCCCACTGGCGGCTGGCTACCGACCACGCGCGTATGCCCGACGAGTACGGCTTGCAACTGCTTGGACTGCTGCAAAACGCCGGACGAACGACCGCCGACCTGACCGGCATTGTCATCTCCTCGGTCGTGCCGCCGCTGACAGGGCGCGTCGTCCGGGCTTGCGAGCAATATCTCAAGCAGGAACCGCTGGTGGTGGATACCGGCGTCAAAACGGGAATTCGCATCCGCTATGAGGATCCCAAAGCGGTCGGCGCGGATCGCGTATGCGACGCGGTGGCGGTCGTGCACCGGTACGGCGGCCCGGCCTGCGTGGTGGATTTCGGTACGGCCACCACCTTCAACGCCATCACAAAAGAAGGGGATTATCTTGGGGGGGCCATCACCGCCGGGGTCAACCTGGCTGCCGAGGCGTTGTATACCCACGCCGCCAAACTCCAGCGCATCGACTTGCAGCGCCCGCCCTCCGTGATCGGGCGCAACACCGTCCATGCTATGCAATCGGGACTGATATTCGGTTACGTCAGCATGACCGAAGGCTTGGTCGAACGCTTTCGCAAGGAACTCGGCCCCGATATGAAAGTCATCGCCACTGGCGGCCTGGCAGAGATCGTGGCTGGTGAAACCTCCGTGATTCAGGTGGTCGCCCCCTGGTTGACGCTCGACGGCCTGCGTCTCATCTGGGAGTTGAACCGCTGAATTCCGTCCTTCAACGAACGACGACGTTCTACCACGACGCACTTCGTGGCGAAAACAACGCACGTTCCCACCTTCTGCTTACCTTCATTACTTTGTGCGGACTCGTTCTGCGTCTCGGCGGCTTGAACGCCCCGGTGACATACGACGAGGCTTATACCTATGTAGCCTTCGCCTCGCGCTCATGGTGGGGCGCGCTCTCCGACTACTCTGTCCCCAACAACCACATCTTTCATACCCTGCTCGTTCAACTGGCAGTGCACATATTTGGCAATCACCCCTGGAGTCTGCGTTTGCCGGCGTTGCTGGCCGGTCTGGCGCTCATTCCCGCCGCCTATGTTTTAGGCAAAAAACTATACAGCACCGAAACCGGTCTGGTGGCTGCGGCACTGGTCGCTTATCTCCCCGAACTGGTCTTCTTCTCAACAGACGCCCGCGGCTACTCCCTGGTGGCGTTTTTCACGCTCTTGAGCTTCATCTTCGGGCTGCAAGTCACGCGCAAGAAGAGTCATCTCGCCTGGCAGGCGCTGGTGTTGTGCACCGCTCTTGGCTGTTTCACGGTCCCGACCATGCTGCTCCCTTCCGGCGGGCTGTTTCTATGGCTCCTGTTGGAAGGACTGCTCAACAAAACAATCGAGCGCAAACCTTATTTCGTCTCGTTCTTCCTATCGGGGAGCGCCAGCGTTTTATTGACCGCCGGTCTCTACCTGCCAGCCCTGGTCGTTTCTGGCTGGCATAAACTACTGGCGAACGGCTTCGTCCAACCCGTGCAGGCCAAGGAATATTTCGGCTGGATCCTGGCCCAACATCTCAGCGATACCTGGACCACTTGGACTCAGGCCTTGCCGCTGGCCCTGACCGCGTTGCTCATCCTGGGCTTTCTCCTGGCCCTGGTGCTTTACAAACAGATCACCTCCACCCGTGTGCCGCTTCAACTGGCCCTGCTGGGTTGGATCACTTTTTGGGTGCTCCTGCGCCGCCCCGACGCCTACGACCGTTTCTGGTCGTTCCTGCTGGCCCCGGCCCTGCTATGGGCAGCCGCCGGACTCGTCGAAACGCTGCGACGCATCAAGGGGAGTCCGGCCTGGGTTCCTGCGGCGCTAACGAGTCTGGCCGTCGCCGGTCTGGTTGCTGTAGCGCTCATCAGCATTCCAACTATCCCCACACAGTGGGCCAAACTCAGCAATGCCGAAGCCAGCGCCTTGTACCTGAAAAACAACCTGCGTCCCGGCGACTTGGCGCTGGTGGGTTACCCGAACAACGCACCCGTATGGTATTACCTCGAAGTCCATGGCGAGCCCGAATCCTACTGGCGAACCGACAGTGGCCACCCCAAACGGGCGTTTTTGTTGCTGGCGGCTAATCAAAAGACGCAGACTTTGGAAAGCATCGTCAAATCGTATGGGCTAGGCACCGGCATGTTCCTGCTTGACAAGGCCCAATACCTGGGACGCTACGGGCAAATTTACTTGTATGTATGCAATGTTAAATAAACATTCATCAGGCCCCCCCCCTTTACTCAAGCAGATTTTTATCTCCGTTCTGTTGTTGCTGAGCGCCTGTGCGGGCAAGACGCCCACGGCGCCGGCACCCGTGAGCAGCGTGAGACCAACCGCCACGAACACAGCGCGCCCCTCGCAAACGGCCACGCCTCCAGCCTCAGCCACACTGACACCGACGGTTGCGCCTACAGCGACGTTGCCGCCTACGGCGCCCCCTTTGATGGTGCATCAGGGGCCGGGGAAAGTAGTATGCCCGATCCTGCTCTACCATCGCATCGATATACCGTCTACGCCCAGCGAATATTACACCTCGCCGGATGACTTTCGGGCGCAAATGCAAGCCTTGAAGGATTGGGGCTACACGCCCATCCCAATCTCGCTGTTGGTGCAGGCCATCAACTTTGGCGCCGACCTGCCCGCCCGTCCGGTGATATTGACCTTCGACGACGGTGACATCACCATTTACACCAACGCCTTTCCGATCATGAAAGCCATGGGATACGTCGGCGTGGTTTACATCGTCGCAGATCGCCTGCACGCTGACGGCTATCTGAATGCCGAGCAACTCAAGGAACTCGCTGCCGCCGGTTGGGAAATAGGCAGCCACAGCATGACACACGTCGACCTGACGACCATCCCAGACGCCACCTGGGAGATCGCCCAGTCGAAAACCACGCTGGAGAAAGCAGTGGGGGTCAAAATCAGGAGCTTCGCTTACCCCTTCGGGCTGAAATCCGACCCGGTGGTCGCCAAAACGCGTGATTATTACAACTCGGCAGTTGGCTTGGGGCCGCTTTTTACACAGAGCGGCAACAATATTTTCTACCTATGGCGGCGACCAGTCAAATATGGCTGGGACTTGAAGACATTTGGCTCGTTTCTGCCCTGGAACACGCCTCCTACGCCGCAACCTTGACCGCAGCAAACGACATCGTTTGCCCTGATGAAAACCGGATGAGAATCCGGCCGATAAAATTCGGTGAGCGAATAATTAACAGTATAATCGTGGGAATGTCAACATTGAAACGGATCTCGGTTATTTTGCTTTTGGCGTCCCTGGTTGCTTGTAGCAGCCCGGGACTTTCCGTCTTTGCCTCCCCAACGCCGGTTGTGCCAACGGACACGCCTGTGCCGCCAACGCCCACCCAGGCAGCACTGGCAGCCACCGTCAACGGCGAGATGATTACGCTCGACGAATTCAACGCCGAGTTGGCGCGTTACAAAGCAGCACAGCAGGCCTTGGGCAAAACCGTCAGCGACCAGGACGCCGCCGGCGTTGTGCTGGATGACCTGATTTCGCAAGTCCTGCTGGCCCAAGGCGCCAAGGAGAACGGCTACACCGTCGATGATGCCACGCTGAAATCGCGCATCGATGCGCTGACTTCCCAAATTGGCGGGGCAGACGCGCTGGCGAAATGGGAGTCACAGCACGGGTATACCGATCAAAACTTTCGTGACGCGTTGCGCCGTCAGATTGCCGCCGCCTGGATGCGTGACAAAATCATATCGTCTGTGCCTAGTACTGCAGAGCAAGTACACGTGCGTGAGATTTTGCTCTATAATGAGGGAGACGCCACCAGCATCAAATCGCAATTGAACCAGGGCGCGAAATTCGATGACCTGGCAGCGAAGGTCGACCCGGTGGCCCACGGCGACATCGGCTGGTTCCCACGCGGTTACCTGCCCGATAAAGCCATCGAAGATGCCGCTTTCAGCCTCCAACCGGGGCAGATCAGTGACGTAATCAAGACCGACGTTGGGTATCATATTATCGAAGTGATCGAGCGCCAGTCTGACCGGCCACTCACCCCAGACGCCTTGCTTGCTTTGCAAACCAAAGCATTGAACGATTGGCTGGCCTCCCAACGGAAGAAAAGCACCATTGTCCTGGCTCCTCAACCGGCACAATGAGTTGCTTTTCCGAATATGACCCTCGCGCGACAAGACTTCCAAATCTTTCTTCTTGCAAATATTTTCAGGAAACTCGGATTGGCCTCCTCCATCCTCCTCGACTTATTGAGAAGAACCCTAAACTGCCCACAGGAGAGACGGACAGATGAATAGCAGCTTAGATAATTTTGACCAAGAATCGAAACCCCCGGCGAAAAAGGCCAGCTCAAGCGCGCTCCTGAATATACTGACGCTGATCATATTGATCGCGACGCTGTGTATGTGCGCCCTTTTTGCCAGCCTGATCGCAAACCCCTATTCCTTGCTAAATCCTTTTCCGCCGTCGACTCATGTGCCCCCGCTGCCGACGGCCACCTGGACGCCGCACGTTTTCCCGGCCACCTGGACGCCCACTACGACGGTCGAGCCAACCGACACATCGACGCCGCGCCCAACGTTGACCCTGGAGCCTTCGGATACGCCTTTTAGCATGGCAACGGTGACTTCGATCTTCACCGCAACGGTCACCGTTCCGCCGAGCCGCACGCCCAGGCCCACCGGCGTGCCTTATACGGCCACGGTGGCCTACTATGACAGCACCACCTTCCGCGCCGACACCAGTTGCGCCAACATGTTCGTCGCCGGGCAAACCCTGGATTCAAGCAATAATCCGGTAACAGGGCTGATCATCCGCCTGGGTGGTAGCGTGCCGGGCAAGAGCTTTACAGGGCAATCGCCCACCCTGAGCGGAATCGCACCCGTCTACGGGCCAAGCGGCTTTGAGTTCATGTTGGGAATTCAGCCGGTTTCGTCGAGCAAAACACTTTGGATCCAACTCTACGACCAGAGCAATGCGCCGCTCTCCGACCAGATTTATCTGACCACTTATAACGATTGCAAGAAAAATCTGATCTACGTGCGCTTTTCTATGAAGTAGTTCTCTTTATACCGGATAAGCTGTTAACATTCCCACCCGTCTGCACCGGCGACGAGCGAAGACTCACGGGATGGTGGACGCAATCACAGAATTGAGGCTTTCAACCCGCCAGAACGGGTCTTCGTCTGCGCCAGGTCTCGTCGGCAGTCGCCAACTCGTAGGCCCGCCCGGCTCGGAAGAGGAAATCTTCGCGGTAATCGGGCGCATAGAACTGGACGCCCACCGGCAGGCCTTCAGGGTCGAAACCGGCCGGCGCGGAAATGGCCGGCACGCCAGCATGGTTGCCGGGCACATCAAGCTGGTCGGCGTACTGCATCAGCACCGAATCGCCATAGACGCCGCCAATGGGAAAAGCCGGGCCGGGCGTTGTGGGGGTCAGCAACAAATCGACCTTCTGAAAAGCCTGCTCAAAGTCGCGGCGGATGAGCGAGCGCACCCGCAAGGCGCGGTCATAATACTGTTCGCTGTACTGGGCCGCCGAAACATACATCCCCATCAAAATCCGCAGCTTGGGCTGCAGCCCAAAAGCCTCGCCGCGCGTCTTGCGGTAAAGTGAGCGCAACTCATCCACGCCAACAGGCGTGCGATAGCCATACTTGACCCCGTCGTACCGGTGCAAATTCGAGGCCGCCTCCACACGCGAAATCACAAAATAGGCCGGTATGCCATAGCGCGTATGCGGCATGGGCACTTTCTCCACGATCTCCGCCCCCAGCTTCGCCAGGCGCTCGGCCGCATCCAAGACCGGCTGGCGCACTGACTCCGGCAATGGCTCTTCCACCAGTTCGCCCGCATCCGCGTCGAAATAGGTGATGCGAAAATAATCGGGCGAGAGACCAATACGCAAACGCTTGATTCCCTGCTCCATCTCAGAAAGATAATCGGGAACCGGAACCGTTGCCGCTGTGGCGTCGTGACGGTCCGGGCCGGCCATGACCTGCAAAGCCAGGGCCGCATCGGCGACATCGCGCGCAAGCGGCCCCGGGCAATCGAGCGAGGAACCGAAGGCGATCAACCCGTAGCGGGAGACACGCCCGTAAGTGGGCTTCAAGCCGACGACACCGCAATAAGCCGCCGGCAGGCGGATCGAACCCGCCGTGTCCGTTCCCAGCGAAAGGGGACTTTCACCAGCTGCGACCGCCGCCGCCGAGCCGCCCGACGAGCCGCCCGGCACGCGCGTGAGATTCCAGGGATTGCGCGGGGCCGGTTGAAAAGCTGACGACTCGTTCGACGACCCATAGGTGAACTCATCCAGGTTGAGCTTGCCAAGCACGACTGCGCCGGCGCTTTCGCAACGGGCAACGGGCGTGGCCGTGTAGGGCGCGACAAAGTTCGCCAATATCTTGGATGCCGCAGTGGAAGGCGTGCCTTCGACGCAAAAGATGTCTTTGACCGTCAGCGGCACACCCGCCAACGGACCGGGATCCGCCCCGGCGGCGAGCTGCGCGTCGACGGTTTGCGCCTGCTGCCGGGCGCGCTCCGTCGTTAACGTGATGAAAGCGTGCACTTTATCGGGTTCCAGTGCAGGGTCGCCGCCGAGCGCGCCGGGATGACCATCGATCTTTTCGATACGTTCCAGGTGGGCCTCGAGCACCTCCACGGCACTGACTTCACGGGCTTTGACCTTGCGGACGATGTCACGGGCGGAAAGTTCGAACAATTCCATCAGGCCAAGTCCTGGTGCGGAATGTCAGGCACGACCACGTACCCCTGCTCGGATTCCGGCGCGCCGTCGATCAGGCGATCTGGCTGCGGGTAGGAGTCGATCTCATCCTCCCGAATGGCGGCCGAAGTCGCCGAGGTGTAGGACACGCCATGTGAAGCGGGAGGCGTCGACGGGTCGAGCGGGGTCGCTTCCAGTTCGCGAATCGCCTTTAATTGGTTGTTCAACTGCTTGCGCAGGTATTCAGACTCGGCAGCATCCAGTTCCAACGCGGCCAGCTCGACCAAATGCTCGAACAATTCGGGGGTGATTTCGTCTGTCATTCTGTCCTCGAGGGGAAGTCGTTGTCAGTATATCCCAGTTCATGGGCGTGTCAAGCAAACAAAGAGTGTTTTGTCGGTGTGCCTAACTGTGCTTTTTGTACAAAGGTAGGTGTAACTTGTCATCGCGGGCTTATAATCATTCTTTATTGTGACACCGTCTGGAGGAAACCGATGAACGATCTAACGATTTTTCCACTCAGCGACGAACACAACATGATACGCGAGGCGGCACGTGAGTTTGCCCGCAAGGAAATTGCGCCCATCGCCGCCGAATTCGACGAAAGCGGCGAGTTCCCGCGCGAGACCATCCGAAAAATGGGAGCAATGGGATTTATGGGGATCGAGGTGCCCGAAGCATACGGCGGCGCCGGCATGGATACATTGGCATACGTGTTGGCGCTGGAGGAAATTTGTAAGGTGGACGCCTCCCACGGCACAATTATGTCAGTCAACAATTCGCTGTTCTGCAACGGGATCATGAAGTTTGGCAGCGAAACGCAGAAAAAGAAATTTGTGGGCGAGGTTGCATCGGGGAAAAAGATTGGGGCCTATTCGCTGACAGAGCCCATGTCTGGTTCGGACGCCGGGACGATGAAATCGCGCGCTGTACGAGAGGGTGACGCCTACGTGATCAACGGACGCAAGTCCTGGGTGACAAGCGGCCCCGTTGCCGATTACGTCGTGCTATTCAGCATGACCAACCCGGAGAAAAAGCATAAGGGCATCACAGCCTTTTTAATCGAGGCCGAGCGGCCCGGATTCGTACGCGGCAGGAAGGAGCCAAAGCTGGGTATCCGCGCTTCGGCCACCAGCGAACTGGTCTTCGAAAATTATCGGTGTCCGGTAGAGAACCGCCTGGGCGCGGAGGGCGAAGGCTTCAAAATTGCCATGACGGTGCTAGACGCAGGCCGCATTGGCATCGCCGCGCAGGCCCTGGGCATCGCAGAGGCCGCTTATGAGGCCGCGCGCCAGTATGCGAAAGAGCGTCAGGCCTTCGGACAGCCTATCGGGGCGTTCCAAGGGACCGGCTTCAAAATCGCAGATATGAAGACGCGCATCGAAGCGACACGTCTGCTGGTCTATAACGTTGCCCTGGCAAAGGAACAATCCAAAAAGACCGGCGAGCGCTTCACCGAACAGGCCTCGATGGCTAAACTTTTTGCTTCAGAGACGGCTATGTTCTGCGCGCACGCGGCCGTTCAAATTCATGGGGGCCTGGGATATAGCAAGGAACTCCCCGTGGAACGGTATTTCCGCGACGCGAAGATCACGGAAATCTACGAGGGAACCAGTGAGATCCAGCGATTGGTTATTTCACGCAACGAGCTTGGGTTGAAGTAGGCTATTGGGGACAAACGTCGCCCAAATTGAAGTTCCGGGATTTCCACAACGCCAGCTTTTGTCTTATATCCATCACGGGTGAAAATTGCGTTTTTTTTTCCGAAGAACGCTGGGGCGGTGTATCGAGCAGGAATACGCAACATTATTTTCACCCGCGGGCATAATGTATGATTCTCTAGAAAATCGTCACTGAAAATGTTGATGCTATAATCACAACAGCGACTTCAAATCTGTTCACAAACAGGCGACGTTCTTTCCAACAATGAATCTTTCAGGCACACAACGCATCCGGACTATCGTTATTATCTTACTGTTATCGCTTGGACTGGCAGCCGGCGCGCAGACCTTATTAGATGCATCCGCCCATAGCCAGGAACTCTGGTTGTTGCCAACCTGGATTCCCGGTTTCTTCCAAAACAGTTCACCGTTACCGGGACTCTTGACTTATCTATTAGCGGGCGTCGTCTTCGTCTTGGGGCTGCGTCGGCTAGAGGCTCATCAAGAGCCATATCCCATTAATACACGGCCCACCAGACGCGCGCCTGTTTTTGGGTTGTGGATCACTTCTATTGCATTGACCATTCTGGTAGGATGGCGACTGCTATATCCCAATGAGGCCCCTGGTGTTGACAATATAACTACCGCTGCTTGGGCCGCTGCCTTTTTATTCTTGGTAGTCAGCGTCCTGATCGACGAAGGCTGGCATCCCAAGAACATTCTGTCCCTCCGTGGTTGGATTCGGGCAAATCGGCAGGACATCTACTTTTCGGCCTTTCTCATTGGGGCAGCATTGGTCATCCGTACGTATAACCTGACACTCCAACCCTATGCTTTTATCAACGATGAAGGAGAGGTCGGAAAAGTGGGATTGTGCATTCTAAGTGGGGCTTGCAATAACTTATTCGTTATCGGATGGGCTGCGCAACCCATAGCCGCTTTTCTCCCCACCGCTCTAAGCATCAGCATCTTGGGAAACACAGCCGTCGCTGTACGCCTGGTCAGCGCGATTTGGGGGACGCTGGCAGTAGTAGGTGTTTTACTCGTCGGTCACGAGTTGTTCGATAAAAAAACGGCTTACCTCGCAGCAGTGCTCTTAGCAGTTCTGCCGCTTAACGTCCACTTCAGCCGACTTGGCACAGATAACATCGTCGATGCGATTACTTCCACTTATATTTTGTGGTTTCTTTTACGTGGATCGAGACTGGGCTCTCCCCGTTATTTTTTGCTGGCAGGCATTGTCTCCGGCTTAACTCTGTATACTTATCCCGGCAGCCGTCTGGCGCTGGGGTTGGGCATCCTTCTCCTGGTGCATATTATTTTATCCAGACGAGGATTCCTGAAAGCGCAGGCAAAGAGCCTGGCGACCTACGCATTGGCCTTGTTAATCACGATATTGCCTATCGGTATTTACTATCTCAACATCCCGCAAAATTTTAACGCACGTTGGAACCGCGAATCGATTTTTAGTAGTAACGGGGCATTGGGCAGCAATCTGCATCAAGGACTTCTGGCAAATGCATCCTTCATAACCAAACAATTCTTTCAGTCCAGCCTTGCCTACATCGCCACTCCAGCAACTCGAGGCTTTTTCAATTCACCACGCCCTTATCTGAACGTGATCGCTGCTGTTTTCTTTATGCTTGGCCTCGCCTATGTCATCTCGAAATTGCCAGACTTACGCTATCTCGTATTGTTCATCTGGTTTTGGGCAGCAATCATCGTGGGAAGTACGTTAACGGGGGCTGCGCCTACCAGCCAGCGTATGCTGATGAGCACGCCTGCCCTGACGTTGATCGTGGCTATCGGGATGGTCAAATACACCCAGATTTTCGGCAAACTGGGTAAAATGCCATACGAAATTGTGCCACCTCTACTGATTCTGCTTACACTGGCCGTGGGTTTTATCGACCTGCATTATTATTTCGTCAACTACGCTCAGGGACATTACTTCGAGGACCTTTCGAACGAATTGACGTTCGAGTCGAGAGGCGACGTTTCCGCCCTTGGCACACACGGACGGTTGTACCTGGATGCGGCCCCGACGACATACGTCGATTTCGGCAACTTCAAATATTTCTCTCCAAACGTGGAAATGAATGACCTGGAAAACGCCTCGGCCAACACGTTAACCAGCCTGCCACATGACAAAGACCTTCTATTCATCATCGTTCCCGCCCATCTTTCTGACCTCGATACGATTCGAAGCATCTACCCGGGCGGCAACCTTCATATCGTCCACCGTCGCTATCATCTCCAAGTGCTCTATTACGCTTACCAGATAAGCGAAAGCCAAATCAAGGCTATCTATCCTTAGGAGCCAATTTGACTCTTTTAATGTACATTATTACAATTTTGGCTCTCGCCATCGCAATCATCGGAGATATTGCCTTGCTCCGCTGGCACACGCGCCGTTACGAGCAGGAGAAAAGTCTGTCAGCGGATCTACGCGCCCTGATCGAAAGAGTCAAAAAAATCAGTGAGCGCTTCCCCCGTAAACCAAAACCATCCCCGAAAACGCCACAGGTTATCCCTGCAGCGGACACACCGCCGAAGGAGGAGCCGGTCGTCTCGCCCGAAGTCGAAACGACCCCTGGGTTCGATGTATCCATCCAACAGACAGACCCATCCGCAGGGCAGGAAGCCTCCGGCGAGAAAATCGTGCAGGTGAACATCAATGCCGAGATTCCGGCGGGGGTCACGGTGCAGTTCACGGTCGTCACCAGCAAAGAGGGCCAGATCACCGTCGAACAACAAAAAATCGAATCAGGGCGTCCGACGGTGGTACTCCCAGGTTTTCTGACACATATTCGCAAAAAAGCATCCGATCTTGCCGCCCGGTTGGCAGGAAAGCTGACTCTCGTTCTGTTTGTCCTGTCCATCTTGGTCTATTTATCGGTACACTTGATCGGGTTAACGAGATTCCCAATCTACTTTTTCAGCGACGAAGCTGTCCAGACCGTATCAGCTGCCAACCTGGTCAACAACCAATATAAGGGGCCCAATGGAAGTTTTCTGCCCACCTATTTCCAGAACGGCAGTTACTACAATCTGAGCACCAGCGTTTATTTACAGGTCATCCCTTATCTATTGTTTGGCAAATCCATCGCAGTAACTCGTGGTACGCCGGCCCTATTCAGTGTTCTCGCATTTATCGCCATTGCGCTCCTGCTAAAAGATATTTTCAAAACGAGCTATTGGGCCAGTCTGGCCTTATTGTTGGCAATTGCGCCCGCCTGGTTCCTGCACTCGCGCACCGCTTTCGAAACCGTTCTCTTTTCTTCGCTTTACGCCGTATTTCTGTACTTATATCTTTTATATCGCTACCGTTCGCCGCGTTATCTCTATGGAGCTCTTGTGGTGGGCGCAGTGGCCTTTTACAGCTATAGCCCGGCGCAGTTCATTATGGGGGTCACCGGGTTGCTTCTGCTGGTCGTAGACATTCGCTACCACTGGCAAAACCGCAAGGAACTCCTGCGCGGTCTGGGGCTCGCCGTTTTGTTGGCCCTGCCTTATATCCGTTTCCGCCTGACGCATTCTTTCTCACCTGAAGACCATTTGCGCATTCTAGACTCGTACTGGCTGGACCCGATCCCGCTGAGTGCAAAAATCATCCACTATGTTCAGGGATACCTGTATGGGCTGAGTCCGCAGTACTGGTTTATCCCCAATGATACCGACATCGTCCGTCACATTATGAAGAATTACGGGCACCTTCTGCTCGCAAGCATGCCCTTCTTCTTCCTGGGCATCATCCGGGCGGTCAAGAATATCCGCGAAGCTTCTTACCGCACCATCTTGATCGGCCTGTTGGCCGCCCCCACCGGCGCAGCCTTGGCCGATATTGGAATTACCCGCGTGCTGGTGTTCGTCATTCCAGCAACCGTCCTGACCGCTTTAGGCCTTTCCTGGCTGTTGGAGTTTATCGAAGGTTGGGTAACTAAAAAATTTTCATCGGCCCAAATCACAGCACGGCTACAAAATGGCGTCATGCTTGCGCTTTTCGTCCTCCTGGGCGGGTTCAGTTTTTACATGCTTCACGACGCTTTGACCAATGGTCCGACCTGGTTTACAGACTATGGGCTTTATGGTATGCAATACGGCGCAAAACAGGTCTTTCAAGATACCGTCCTGCCTGCTTTAAAGGCAGACCCAAACGCGTACTACGTGGTCTCACCCGTCTGGTCCAACGGCACGGACGAGTTCGTCAGCTTCTTCTTTTCGGATGAATTCTCGACACGCATCCAATTGGGCACCGTGTATGACGTATTGAACACCGATCTAACCATCAAGCCGGATACGCATTTTATCGTCATGCCTGACGAATACAAAAAGATCATCGACGATCCAAAGTTCAAAGACATTCACATCGAAAAACTTCTCGACTACCCAGACGGCTCACCAGGCTTCTATGTTCTCAACATTACGCCGGTTGCTAACATCACCCAAGTCATGTTGGCAGCGAAAAAAGCCGAACGACAACCTGTGGAAGATGTTTTCCAATGGAACGGTGAAGAAGTTACCGTGATTCACACACGCCTGAGTGACGGCACATTCCCCAACATCTTCGACGGCGATCCCTACACATTTATTCGTGGCGAACCAGTCAATCCTTTCACGATGGAATTCTACTTTCCCAAGCCGCTACATACGGCCAGCATGAAGATCCAGACGGCTACCATGAGCGACTTTACCATCAGCGTCTGGCTGTTTGCCCCCGGTTCGAAAGACCCCATAGAGTACCAGCAGGAGTTCAAAGGCCTGCCTAACGACCCGGTCGTATCGATGACGTTTAGCCAGGGCCCGGCCACCTCCGACCACCTCGCAATTGAGATCAGGGACAACGTGTCGGGGAGCGAGGCCGAGATTCACGTACGCGAGCTATCCTTCAAATAGCAGTTGGAACTTGACGACTGTCACATAGGCGGCATCCAATTGCCCATCAGGGTGTTTTTCAGACGGCTCCGAAAAACACCCTGATCGGTTCTCCCTACCCAGAAGTCTCACGCCGCGCACTCCATATCTACTCTTTATCACCCTGATTCCCAAATACCCCCAAATTGCCAGGTATGATGAATGGCGCGGTATCTGGTAAACTCAAGGTCGCGTTAAAATACGGCCTGAACAAATCCTATTGGAGATTTTGCCTGCGCATGAAACGCTTCAATCTATTCGAAATCTTTCTGATCGTCGCCATTCTGGGCACGCACCTTTACGCGGCTTTTTCCGCACCGCATAATTTTTCATTACACTGGTTTGTGCGCGACGATGCTTATTACTATTTCAAAGTAGCCGAGAACGTTGCGCTCGGCCATGGATTCACCTTCGACGGTATCAACCTCACTAATGGATACCACCCCCTCTGGCTGTTGATCTGTATCCCCATTTTTTTCTTCGCACGCTTCGACTTGATTTTGCCTTTGCGTATCCTGATTGTAGTGCTGGCCCTCATCAGCGCCGCCACTTCTGTGCTGCTTTACCGGCTCCTGCGAAAAGCCATCTGGGAACCCATCGCAATGGTCGTCAGCGCCTTTTGGGCCTTCAACCTGTATATCCACGACATCGTCATTCAAAACGGCCTGGAAACAGGGATTACCGCCCTGGCGATTGTCCTCTTCTTATACTTGCTCCAAAAGTTCGAAAGCCATTGGCGCACAGAGCCGGTCAAACTCAGCCAGATCGCCTGGCTGGCCGTTGCCGCCCTGTTCGTCCTGTTCAGCCGCCTCGACACCATCTACCTGGTGCTCATTGCAGGCATCTGGCTTATCTTCCGACGCACCCCTATCCGTTATCTGCTTTTGAGCGACCTGTTCCTGACCTTTGCCGTTATCGTCAGCGCTTACATACAGCGCGCCCAGGTCAATATCTACCTGCTCGCCTATGCAAACTGGGCCATTCTGGTCGGCGCGATGACTTTCACCATTCAAACCATCATTTTCTATTTTGTGGGCTTGTACCACCACCCACGCCAGGAATCCATACGACAACTGGCACGCGATAGCCTGGTGGGCGTGACCGCCAGCGCGATCATCGCAGGCGGCCTCATGCTCGCATTTTCGCTCATCCCACAAGTGGTTGTTCCGCGAGCTGTGCCTTTTCTGTATTGGATCGCTATGCTCATCCTGACATTTGTATCACGTCTGGTAGTGCGCTTCGTCTCCCCGTGGCCGGTTTCGCCGTCAAATGAGATGGAAAGCCCCCGTGAGCAACTCCGCACGAATTGGCAAACCTGGCTACGCGAAGGATCAGTCTATTTCGGCATCGTCGGCGGGGCACTGGGCCTGTACATGTTGATCAACAAGATCGCCTTCGGCATCCCCATGCCCGTCAGCGGCGAGGTCAAGCGCTGGTGGGGCTCGCTTCCCCATAACGTCTACGGCGGTGGGGCCAAAACCCTATTAGACGTCTTCGGCATCGACCCAACCTACAGCAAACCCTGGTCGCTGGCAATGAACCATTTCGTCGCCTGGGGCAATTACATCAATACCCATTTTTTGCATAGCAAATCAGATATGACCGATTTGATCGTAGGCGGGATAACCCTGCTCTTGATCACTGTACTATTCCTGCTACGCCGCAAAAAATCACTGGGGCAGGCCTTTTCATTGGGACTGATTCCCTTCCTGATCGGAACGGAGTTCCACGCCTTCGGATACGGGGCCATGCCCTATGCTGCCGAACAGGAGTGGTATTGGGTGATGGAAATGCTGGCTGTGCTCATCGTGACCGCACTGGTTATCGACAGCCTGCTTGCATGGATACCCTTTCGCAAAATGCTCTACCCGTTGGGATTGGTAGCCGCTGCCGGCATAAGCCTTTACCTGGCCTATGGCTTTTGGAGCTATGTTCACTACCTGATGCCTTACAAAGAGACGAATCCCAACCAGCCTTACATGGACATGATCCCGCTGATCGAAGACCATACTAAACCCGGCGCCATCGTCGGGATGACCGGCGGTGGGAATGTAGGTTATTTCATCCACGATCGCACCATTGTCAATTTGGACGGCTTGATCAACAGCAATGCTTACTTCCAGGCTATGCAAAAAGGCCAAGCCGGCGACTATCTCGAAAAAATGGGCCTGGATTATGTCTTTGGCAATCCATACATTTTGACTTATACTGCTCCTTACCGCGACCAATTTATCGGTCATTTACAAGAAATGAACAACACCCCCACGTACGGGCGTAAGCAACTGGTGCGTTTTGTTCCCTTGCACCCGACGCCCCAACCTAAACCATGACGAAGCCTCAGCGCCCCCTTTCCGTAACCATCCCAGCCGTGATTGTGTTATGTATCTCGGCCTGGAACGCGATTCGAGCCGGCACAACGCTCCTCCACTGGAACACCCTCACCCGATTCGGCGCCCCGTCCATCTACCTTTTGAGCACGGGTATCTTCTGGGCAATCATCGGGCTCTTTTTGTTCAAAGCGCTCTGGGAAGGGACAAATTATGGATTTCGTGCCGGCCTGTTGATTTCTGTGTTGTACTTTGCATGGTATTGGTTTGACCGCTTGGTCGTCCAGGTTTCGCCCGCACCCAATTTCATTTTCAGTCTGATTGTTTCGGTGGCTTTGACGGCGTATTTTATTTTCAGCCTGGCGATCCCAGATTCGAGAGATTATTTCACGAAGGAGAGAGGATGAGCGACCATCCATATATCAAGGAATTACACGACCGCCGGACGGCTTCACGCCTGGGCGGCGGCCCGGAACGGATAGAAACCCAACACCAACGCGGAAAACTGACCGCGCGCGAGCGCATCGACTTATTGCTCGACAAAGGCTCGTTCCGCGAATTAGATCCGTTTGTTGTACATCGCACCCATGACTTCGGCCTCGAAAAGCAGAAATTTCCCAGCGACAGCGTAATCACCGGCTGGGGAACCGTCGACGGACGTCTCGTATACGTCTATTCGCAAGACTTTACCGTTTTCGGCGGTTCCCTGGGTGAAGTCCACGCTGAAAAGATTCTCAAGATCATGGATATGGCGCTGAAAAACGGTGCACCGATCATCGGCTTGAACGATTCTGGGGGGGCGCGTATTCAGGAAGGCGTGGTTTCGCTGGCAGGGTACGGTGAAATCTTCCTGCGCAATACCCTCGCTTCGGGAGTCATCCCGCAAATCTCAGCCATTATGGGGCCCTGCGCCGGTGGGGCCGTTTATTCCCCGGCACTGACCGATTTCATCTTCATGGTTCGCAACACTTCCTATATGTTCGTTACCGGCCCCGACATCGTCAAGGCGGCCACGCACGAAGAAGTAGATTTTGAAGGCCTGGGCGGCGCCACCATCCATGCAGAAAAATCGGGCGTATGTCACCTGGCTGCCGATAGTGAAGCCGATACACTTTATCTGATCCGTAAATTGCTGAGTTACCTCCCGCAGAACAACATGGAAGATGCGCCCTATATCAAAAATGGCGACAACCCCCTGCGCATGGCGGAAGAACTCGATACGCTCGTGCCAGACGAGCCCAGCCGGCCTTACGAGATCAAAGACGTAATCCTTCCCATTGTGGACAACGGTGAGTTCTTCGAGATCTATGAAAATTATGCCATGAACATCGTGGTCGGATTCGCTCGCCTGGGCGGACATACCGTCGGCATCATTGCCAACCAGCCTGCGATATTGGCCGGCGTACTCGACATCAAATCGTCCGAAAAGGCTGCCCGGTTCATCCGCTTCTGTGACGCGTTCAACATCCCGTTGGTTACCTTTGTGGACACGCCCGGCTACCTGCCAGGCACGGACCAGGAACATCACGGCGTGATCCGCTGCGGGGCCAAACTGCTCTACGCTTACTGCGAAGCGACCGTGCCTAAATTAACCGTCATCACCCGCAAGGCCTACGGCGGCGCCTACCTGGTCATGAGCAGCAAGCACGTTCGCAGCGACCTGAATTTCGCCTGGCCCACCGCCGAGATCGCCGTCATGGGCCCCGATGGGGCCGTGGGTAAAGTGTTCAGCAAAGAGCTAAAGAATGCCCAAAACCCCGACGAACGCAAAAAGGAATTGGTGACAGAATATCGTCAAAAATTTGCCAACCCCTACATTGCCGCCGAACGCGGTTATGTGGATGACGTGATCGAACCAAAAGAGACCCGTCCCCGCCTGATCAATGCGCTGGAGATGCTTCAGAACAAGCGAGACACGAATCCCCCCAAGAAACATGGGAACATTCCCCTGTAGGAGCGCCCCATGTTCAAAAAAGTATTGATTGCCAATCGAGGAGAAATCGCTGTCCGTGTCATTCGCGCCTGCCGTGAAACCGGCCTGGAAACGGTGGCTGTCTATTCGGAGGCCGACCGGCAGGCCCTGCACGTGCGGTATGCAGACGAGGCTTACCTGCTGGGCCCCGCCCCATCGCGCGACTCGTACCTGCGCATCGACAAAATTATGGATGCCGTTCGCAAATGTGGTGCCGACGCCATCCATCCCGGCTACGGCTTTCTGGCCGAGCGCGAGGATTTTGCCCAGGCCTGCATTGACGAGGGAATCGTGTTCATCGGTCCCAAGCCCTCTTCCATCGCGGCAATGGGCGATAAGATGACAGCGCGCGAAACCGTGCGCAAGGCGGGCGTGCCGGTCGTACCGGGCACGGAGGACGTAGGAAACTTACACGACGAAGACCTGCTGGCCATTGCACCGCAGATCGGTTTCCCGCTGTTGATCAAGGCTACAGCGGGCGGCGGCGGCAAGGGCATGCGTGAAGTTCGCAGCCTGGAAGAGATGCCGGAACTGTTGAAATCAGCGAGGCGTGAGGCGGAGTCCGCCTTTGGAGATGGGAATGTCTACCTGGAAAAACTACTCGAGGGCGCACGCCACATCGAAATCCAGGTCCTGGCCGACGCACACGGGAACGTCATTCACCTGAACGAGCGGGATTGCTCCATCCAGCGCCGGCACCAAAAGCTGGTTGAGGAGGCGCCTTCCCCCATTATGGACAAGGAACTCCGGCAAAAGATGGGCGAGGTAGCCGTCAAAGCGTCGCAGGCGGTGGATTACATCAACGCCGGGACGATCGAATTTCTGGTAGACAAAGACAAGAACTTTTACTTTCTTGAGATGAATACACGCTTGCAAGTGGAACACCCGGTCACAGAGATGACTACCGGCATAGATATCGTCAAAGAGCAGATACGGGTGGCGCGTGGGCGTCCGCTGCAGTACACGCAAAAGGATATCAAGATCAACGGGGCGGCCATCGAGTGCCGCATCAACGCCGAGGACCCATTCGCCAATTTTATGCCGTCCACTGGCAAAATCACGCACAGTCTGTTGCCTACCGGCCCGGGCGTGCGCGTGGACACCGGCGTCTACCCCGGTTTCGAGATCACGCCTTATTACGACCCGATGATTTCCAAACTGATTGTGTGGGGTGAGACCCGCGCCCAGGCAATTTTACGTATGCGCCGCGCGCTGGAAGAATATCGCGTGGTTGGTGTGCGCACCAATATTCCCTTCCACCAAACGTTGATGGACAGCCCGCGCTTCATGGGCGGACAATACGACACACGTTTCGTCGAGGAGCGTTTTTCCGTCCGCGACGAGAACGACCCACGCCTGCAAGCCATTGCAGCCGTACTGGCCTCGTTCGTGGCGCACCAGGAAGCGGAATTGTCGGCGCAGTTTGTACAACGTAACGAACGGGATACCAGCAACTGGAAGTGGGTCGGTCGCTGGGAACGGATGCATCGCTGAGAGGACTGTCCATGAAATACGTGACGACTATCGAAGGAAAAGAGTATCTCGTCGAGATCGTCGACGAAAAGAATATCCGTGTCAATGGACATGCACTGGAAATCGACTTCAATGCTGTCAGCGGCCAGCCGGTCTATTCGATCATTATCGACGGGAAATCTTACGAAGCCTACGTATACCCGGATGATAATCAATGGCAGGTCTTGCTGCACGGGCGGCTGTACAACGCCATGGTGGAAGACGAGCGTGAAAAACGCCTGCGGGCCGCCGGTGGCGCCAAACTGGGCGAAGGCGGCGAATATCACCTCAAGGCTCCCATGCCGGGGCTGGTCGTGTCGATCCCGGTACATGAAGGGGAAGAGGTCAAGAAGGGGCAGGTGCTGGTCATCCTGGAGTCGATGAAGATGCAAAACGAACTCAAAGCGCCGCGAGACGGCACAATCACACGCCTGAAGATCAAAGCGGGCGAGAGCGTGGAACAGAAACAAACCTTGCTGAGTCTGGTATAACGACGGGGCGGGCATGAGCCCGCCCCGTTTGGTCTGGAGAGGCCGCTATGTCCACCACCAATCAAGAAATCGAAGCTAAATTCTACGTCCGTGACCTGACAAAGATCGAGCAGCGCCTGGGCGAACTGGGAGCGAAGTGCGTCATCCCGCGCGGATTTGAATTTAATCTGCGCTTCGACGACTCGCAGGGCAGCCTGCGCGCCGCCCACAAAGTCTTACGCCTGCGCCAATCGAACGACAGGCGCCTGACCTACAAGGGCCCCGCCATCGCCACACAGGGCGTCTTGTCGCGTACGGAGATCGAACTGGTAGTCGACAGTTTCGAGAACGCCCGCCAGTTTCTTGAATCACTTGGATACCACGTTACCGTCACGTATGAGAAATACCGCAGTCTTCATAGCCTGGGTGCAGCCAACATTGCCCTGGATGAACTGCCTTACGGACTGTTCGTCGAAATCGAAGCGGAAACGCCCCAGGCCGTAACCCTCCTGGCAGAAAAATTGGGTCTCGCTCCGCAAGCTGCCATCGCCGGCAGCTACCAGGGCCTGTTCGAACGCCTGCGCCGCACCAAAGGCCTGACCGTCAGAAACTTAAGTTTTAGCGAATTCGAAGGGATATTGATTACACCAGAAGACCTGGGAGCAACGCCAGCGGACTGACGGAACGAGAAGCGGCCCATTGACTTGGGCCCGCCTGACCCGCAGCCCTACAAAGGAGGAAAATATGGCAGCACTCATTCTCGGCCCCATTGTCGGTGACGTAAGCCACGATCACGCCTCGCTATGGGCCCGCGCCGACGGGGCCGCCCATCTGCGAGCCTGGATCGGTCAAAAGTCTGACCTTAGTGACGCCGCTCCCATTGCAGCCACCACCCCACTGACAGAGTCCGGTGCCTTTGCTGGCATCGTGCGTGTCGAGAATCTCCAACCCGACACACGCTACTATTACAACCTGCGTCTCGACGAAGCGCATCCGCTTCCCAGCGACGAACCCTTTCCCAGTTTCCAGACATTCCCACAGCCCGGCCAGCCGCTGGATTTCAACTTCGCCTTTGGTTCCTGCTACTTGCCGTACATGCCCGATACCGGGCGAATGTTCCGCGACCTGGAAGCCCAGCGCCAGAGCGAGTCCTTGCGGTTTCTACTCATGATCGGCGACCAGATCTACGCCGACGGCAGTGAAGCCAACGGCCTGGGCCGCATCGCCATCGATGTCGACGACTACCGCAAAGTCTACACATTCATCTGGTCGCAGCCCGACCTGCGCCGCCTGATGGCAAACATCCCCACGTTCATGATTCTCGACGATCACGAAGTCGATAACGACTGGCACTGGGACGACCCACAACGTCGCTGGGCGCACCTGCCCTTCTATGAGCGCCTGTTGCGCAGCCTGCATCGCCGCCCCAAGGATGAAATCACGCTGAGCATCCACCGCGTCCGCGACGCCATGCAGGCCTATTACGAACATCAGGTCATCCATGGACCAGCGCCCATCCAACCGCCCAGGCTGGATGCAACCACGCGCTTCGTTTTTCAGAATGACGACGGCACACTGGCTTACCGCTTCGAGTATGGCGCAGCCAGTTTCTTTGTCATGGATACGCGCACCATGCGCGTCGAGGGAAAACCCCGCATGTTGCTCGGCGAAAGACAATGGGAAGCACTCGAAGCCTGGCTGGCCGAGTCGAACGACGGTACCAAGCCCAAATTTCTGGTCTCCTCTTCCACGTTGCTGTTCGACATGCTCGCCGACTTCTTCGCCCGCGACCGCTGGAACGGCTTCCCCGTGGAGCGCGAGCGGCTGCTGCATTTCATCGCGCGCAACAAAATCAGCAACCTGTACGTGCTCAGCGGAGACCTTCACGCCACGCATGCTATCTCCGTCGATCTAAAAACCCCCGACAACTCCCCACTACGCCTGTGGGAGTTCTGCGCTTCACCGTTCGAACAACGGCCCAATAGTGTCATTTGGACCCACATTCCCGTCTTTTCATCGGCGATCCGTTCGCAGACAGTACACTTCAAATTTGCAAAACACAACTATGGGGTCGTGCGCGTCCGCTATCGAGAGTCGGGGCCGCAGGTCTCGTTCGAGTCACGCTGCCGTGGAGAGAGCGGAACGATTGTCAGCCTTATGGCTGGCGAAGAGTAGCGGGAACGAATTTTATCGCTTGAAGGCGTTTACGCGATCAACTTGCCATTTTTCCAGGTCAGTTTTTTGACGTGCGCCTGCGCCCCCACCAAAATCGGCAAGAGACGTTCGAACGCGTCCGGTTCCCCCGAAGTGTAATACTCCACCGAGGCCTTGCCTTCCCCCGAAGCAGACAACCCGTTTGCTGTCAATAAGCGCTCAACCTGGCGGGCCACCGCTGGCGCCGGGTCGATCACACGCACATCTTCACCGACGATCTTCTGAATGGTGGGGATGACGAATGGATAGTGGGTGCAGCCCAGAACCACCGTGTCGATTCCCTGGCCGACCATCGGTAAAAGCGCCTCGGCCAAAATAGAGAGCGTCTGTGGAGAATGCAGGTCGCCCTTTTCGATCTGGGCCACCAGCCCCGGGCAGGTGTGCCGCAGGAGGGTCACGCCTCGTGCAAAACGCTCCACAACCGAGGCATATAACGCGCCCTGAAAAGTGGCCGGCGTAGCCAGTACGCCTACAACCCCCGACTGCGTCTGCTCGGCTGCCGGCTTGACCGCCGGTTCCATACCGACGAACGGCACATCGGGGAAAGTTTGGCGCAAATATTGGAGCGAGGCTGCCGAAGCCGTGTTGCAGGCCACAACGACCAGCTTGACGCCTTTTTCTAGTAGAAAGTGCGTAATCTGTTCCGAGAAATGCCGGATCTCCTCCAGCGGGCGTGAACCGTAGGGCACATGTCCCTGGTCGCCGAAATAGAGCAGCGACTCTCCCGGCGTACAGGCGCGAACGGCCTTCAAAACCGACAGGCCACCAGCCCCGGAGTCAAAGATGCCAATGGGCGCAAATGAACGATCAGCCATCTCTTTTTCCCAGTGAGGCGACGATAAAAGCGCGAAACAGGCGTCGTGTCGACTCTTGCCCGGTCAACCACTCCGGGTGCCATTGGACGGCGACCCCGAACGGATGCCCCGGCAGTTCCAGCGCCTCGACGAGGCCATCGGGTGCGACAGCCACGGTCTGCAAGCCCGGCGCAAGCTCTTTCACACCCTGATAGTGCAAGCTGTTGACCTGTAAAAGCAACTCCCCGACAATTTGCGCGAGTTGGCTTCCGGCCTGTATACGCACGGAATGCGCCAGATACGAACGGGGATAGCCTTCGTCAAAATCGTGGCGCACTGCGTTCGGATACTGATCGGGAATGTGAGTGTACAGGGTCCCGCCCAGAGCGACGTTAACCACTTGCAGGCCGCGGCAAATGCCCAGGAACGGTATCCTACTCGCAGCAGCGGCGCGCAGCAACCCCAGTTCGATCGAATCGCGCTGCTCGTCCACCTCGCACACTTCCGGGTGGTCCTGACCATGGAACCGCTCGGTGGCAATATCACCGCCGCCGGTCAGGACAATCCCATCCAAGCGGGAAAGCAATCCATCCCAATCTTCGGCAGGAATATCCGATGGAATCAGCAGCGGCGTCCCGCCCGCCTGAACGATTGCATCGATGTACGCCTGCAAAAGCACCACGGACGGCAGGCCGGTCTTGCTGACTGCGCGTCGCATTGTCAAGCCAATCAACGGGGAAGTCATGAACCCTCAAACGCCGATATTCAATCCACGAACAAGGAAGGGCAGGCGCACCGTCGCCAAAAACAAAAAGGATGCAGGACTCTGCACCCTTTTAAGAGAATCAAGGATATGCGGTAACAAGAAAGTGCGTGGGCACAGGAATATCCACAAAACGATTGGCACCATTCCCACACAAAAACGGAGGGCAAAACAGGCCGGTTTCAGCCATTTTCATCCTCCAGTTTCCGGTCACGCTGACGCTAATTGAACTTTTGTTTGAGGCGGGTCTTTTTGCCGGTCAGGCCACGCAAGTAATAAAGTTGCGCGCGGCGCACCTGGGAATGGCGTTCGACAACTACTTTGTCGAGGCGCGGGGAACGCAACAGGAAGGTGCGCTCGACGCCGATGCCGTTACTGGCGATGCGACGAACGGTAAACGAGGATTCATTACCGCCTTTGCGCAAACGGATGACGGTACCTTTGAACTCCTGAATACGCTCGCGGTCTCCTTCTTTGATGAGAACGTGCACGCTGACGATGTCGCCGGGGCGCAATTCAGGGATATTGGGGTTGACTGGGGCCTCGACGGCCTTCAAGAAGTCGCTCATTGCTTTTTCCTTACCATAGAAATTCCTGCTTCACAGCAGTCAATTAAGAGGGCCTCCGGGAAACAGTGCAGCAAAATATCCATTATCACAGAAAATTGCAAAGAACCCATCGGGAAGCGCGGAGGCGGATTATAACATGCCGACCGCAATGCATCAAGTTTACAGCCGGGCTTTTTTGAAATTGGGATACCCGGTGATATTCCGGTGCAGGGCTTTGCCGGGAAAATTCCCGGCAAAGCCCTGCGTAGAAGGGGCTCACCCCCCCAGACGGGTCGCGTTAAGGGGTGGGCGTAGGCGTCACTGACGGATCGGTCTCAACTTTTATCAAGACGGCGCGTACGGCAATCCGATAGTCGTAACTGTTGAGGGACGGAATATATTCTTTACAGGTCAACAACGTCAGCCAGGTATATCCATCATTCTTGAAGACAGACATATCCGTCGGCAGGACAACTTGATTCGTGCGAACCTCATATACATATTCCTGCCCGTAGGCATGCAGGATTACTTGATCGCCCCATTTCAGATCACCGAGGTGCAGGAATGGCCCAGGTGTGCCGTCGGCCAGATAGACATGTCCGGTAAGGGCCGTAGTGCCAACGTGTGTCGGGTAAGTGGTGCCCTCCAGGTAGCCTGCCTGATTCGAAAGCCAGGTCAGGTCCCAGCCGTCAGCCGAAGCCGGCACGCCAATGATCGGCATCTTCAGCTTCAGCGCCGGAATTTCAAGCCACATATCGTCCATTGGGTCGTATGCTTTGTCTGGCGGCTGGACAGGCAGGATGGTTTGAACGCCCGGCGCAAAGCCGGTCTTGGGCAACTTCTTGGGGGCCGTAAGCGTGGCAGCGCCAGTGGAAACGTAATCGTTGACATCCTGCGAACTCGGGCGATAGGCGCGTTCGGTCGACGTCGAGTTGAAAAGGGACTGCGCCGTGAACTGTGGCAATGGGTCGATCTGGACGCTCGACCACTGCACGGTTGAATTGTTGACCGTCGGGCTGGGGCCAACGAACTTTGCGGAGAAGGTAATCTTGGCCGTACTGCCCAGGGGGAAGGTCTTCCAATAGACCGTCAGTTTACTTGACGCGATGTTGACAACCGGCGTGGGCAAACTCGACGACCCGGTCACGTTGACGGTGGATGAGACAATTGCCAACCCGGCGGGAATCTGGTCGGTAACCAAAACATCGTAGGCGTCGGCCTGGCTGGCAGAGGTATGCGAGACATCCATAGTAAAGTCCACCGTGCTGCCAATGGGAGCGACCTTCGGGTCAACCGTTTTCTGGATGGAAAGTTTGGCTTCTTTCACCGTGACGCTGGATGCGGTAGCGGCATAGGAATTCGCCGTCGTGCCGGAAGTCCAGTCCCATTCCACATTGTTATGCAGCGTGGTACCAGTGACGTTGCCTTTAACGTTCAAGACGACAACCTGATAGAGGATCGTAATCTCCTCATCGGAGGCGCCGGCGTTGGTCACATCGCCGAGGTCGAAGAACATCTTTCGGCCCGGGTCGGCGGAGTCGGCGCTGCTGGTCGGGTAGGTGGAAATGACAGGCGGCGCTGGCGGCGGTGTAGTAGAGGAAGCCGCCGGCTGGCAGAAACTGGCAAATCCGCCTGCGAGGCTGGTCGTGATGTCAGGGCCGGTGGTCAGGCTCTGACAACCAATGAAGGCCAATCCCTGGTCGAGGGTATCGGCCACGGTCATCCCGCTGGCCGTTCCCGGTGGCAGGCTCAAGACGAGTTTATAGGTAAGGGTTTCACCAATATAAACATTGGGCAAGGTGGGCGGCGTGCCGCCGTTGGGCACGCTGGTGGAATCGATGGTCTTGGTCAGCCCACGGACGACGGAAAGCGAAACTGAGGCGGAATTGAGGTAATTGTTCGCGCCGGTGCCAGAGCCGGTACGCTCATTGGTATCGGTGCCCGGCAGGGACGTCCAGGTGAGGTTGGCGGTGTTGTCGATGGTGGTGCCCGAAGTCACCGAGGCGCCGACGGTGGCCTTGTATGTGATGGTCACACTGTCGCCTAGAGGGATTGAATCGAAACCGACGTCCACCTTATTTCCAGAAGAATTGTTGGCAACCGTCGGCGACCAGCCCGTCGGTGTGACCTGTACCGAACTCAGGTCGAGGGTCAGGTTGCTGGGCAAGTTATCCGCCACTTCAACGTCGTAGGCATTGGTGGTGCTGGCGGCGTCATGCGTGATCGTCAGGGTGTAGGTCACTTCCTCACCCGGCCCTGGATTCACATCGCTGGCGTCTTTGGTGATATCCAGTTTGGACTCGACAATCGTCGCAGTCACGTCGTTCGACGTGCCCGCCGTGCTACCACTGACCGCGACATTGAAATTATTGATCTTGGTCAGTTGGGCCGGGCTGCCGAAAGCGTCGTTATTGGTATCGTTGTTCACCAGCACGTCGAAGTCGAGCACAACCAACTCATCGTTCGCATCCGAATCGTTGTTAACCAGGTCGCCCAGATCGAAGGTAACATTCTGGCCTGCGGTGGTGACATAAGAACTCGGAAAATCGAAGGTCGGCGGGACAGCGCTGTTATCTGCGCCGCTCAGGTCCGAATGACTGGCATCCACGCCAATGGGGGTATCTGTCACAAAGGACAGCTTGGGATTGCCCACATAGGAGAACCCGGACGGCAGCGTGTCTTGAAGCTGGAAGCCCGGTGAGGTGCCTTCCGGCAGGATGACGGACAGGCGATAGCGCAGGACCTCGCCGATGGCCGCGTCAGCCGACAGGTTGTCGCCGGCAATGGAGGTGAAAGACTGCGAACTACCGACGATGGATTTCTGCGCCGTGATGGTCAGGGAAGTCACCGTGGCGGTCGAAGACTGGTAGTAATCGTTGACGCCGCCGCTGTTCTTGTCGGCGCCGGTGCGTTCACCAGAAACGGTGCCAGCCAGCGAGGTCCATTCGACTTCGCCGGTATTGTTGATGGTGGTGCCAGGCGTAACACTGATTTGAATCGTCGCCGTGTATTTGATCGTGACCGACTGCGTGATGTCGATTTCGTCGATGGTCACATCGATCTGATTGGTGGCATAGTTCGAGTTATCGGAATAACTGCCTGCGCCCGTCACGGTGACCGAGCCGCTATCCAGGGTTACTACACCGGACGGCAATGTATCGTAATAATGCACATCGTAGGCATTGGAACGGTTGGCGCCGGTGGGGGCCTGGATGGTAATGGTATAGGTAATGGTATCGCCGGCATCCGGGCTGGCGCTCAAAGTGGTGGCCTGTTTGTCCAGGGTCAGATAGGGCCCAACGACGGTGACGGTCTGCGAGCCACCCTGCACTGTAGTAGTGGTGACACCGACCAGGTAATCGAGCGTGGCCGTGTTGGTCAGGGTGGTTCCGGGCTGGTTGGCGGCCACATTGAGCACCTGAGCACGCACCAACAACAGGAATTGGTTGTTGGTGGTGCCTTCCGCCGGGCCACTGCCCGTTGTGGTGGTGTCGCCAAAGGTAAAGTCTAGAGTCTGGTTCGTATCGCCGGCCGCGCACGGGTTACTCGCTGCGTTGGTGCAGGTGCCGGGCGTGGTGAAGCTGCCGTTATAGTCCTGGCTGAGATGGCGGGAGTCGGCGGCGGGTGGGTTGTCTGCGTCGCTGACCAAGGTGATGACCTTGTCGCTGACGTAGCCCAATCCGGCAGGCAACTGGTCATGCACCACCAGCGACGGCGTCAGGCCTTCGGGCAGGCTCACCAGGATGTAGTAATCCACCGTCGCGCCGATGGCATAGGTCGAGGGCGAAGGCGCCAGTTTTGAGATCGTGGGCGCAGCCACGGTAAGGGTCTTCGAAGCGGTAGCACTGTAGGTGTTTACCACGCCGCCGCTGCCGTTGCGCTCGCCGTTCGTGACGCCGCTGGCACCGGGAACAGTGGAGCCGGTACCGTTCGGCGAGGTGCCGTTACTCCCCGGCAGGGAAGTCCAGGTTACTTGGGCCTGGTTGGCGATGGCTTCCGAGGCGCTTATGCTGGAAGCCGTGGTGGAAAGCGTGGCTTCGTACACAATGGTGACGGTCTCGCCTACGGCAACCGAAGTAAGCGTGAAATCGATGTTGTTCCCCGAAGAATTATTGGCCAAACCGGTTCCGCCGCTGGCGCTATCGAACTGTTTGAAGACCAACGCAGCCGGCAACGTATCGGTGAAGTGAACGTCGAAGGCCGTTGTATGGCTACCGGCGGCGCTGTCGTTTTTGATGGTGACGGTATAGGTGACGACGTTGCCCGAGTCGACCGAGGCGCTGATCGTCGAAGCCTGCTTATCCAGGGTCAGTTTGGACTCGATGACGTTGACATTCGTCGCCGTCGAATCGGAACCGGACTGCGTTCCGTTGATGTAAACCCGTGTCCGGTTGCTCAAGGTGGCGCCGTCGACATTATTGGCAGCCGTATTCGCGCCGTTCGGGCTGTTATCCACCAGGGCATTGAACTCGACGATGGCATACTCCGAATTAATGTCACTGTCGCTGTTGGTCAGATCACCAAATTTGAAATAGACATCGGTGCCGGTATTATAGGTATCGTTATTGGTCGAGGCGCTGGATGAAACGTTGACATCCGGCAGGTTACATCCAGCAGGAACGGGCGGAGACGTCCCATCGGCGGTCGTGCCCGTTAGATTACAGGCCGCCATACCGTTCAGGGTGGCGTCACTGGTCGTGATTCCGTTGTTCGAGACGAAGGCAAAGGTGGCCGTACCATCGTTCAGGAAGGTCAACCCAACCGGGAGCAGGTCGCGCAGTTGGAAATTCGGACTGCTGCCCTGGGGGATTGTTGCGACCAGCCGATAGCGGACGATCTCACCGATGGTGACATCCGCCCCGGTGGTAAACGTTTCGGAAGTTGCTGTGAGATATTTCGACGGGGACGAATCGATGGTTGTGTTGGCCGTATCTTGCGAACCGCCCCCGGCCCCCACATAGTTGGGGCCATTGTTCTGGCTGGCGTAGGACGTATTTTGGGCGGTGTTCGGATAAGTTCCCGGTGTCACGCCTGGCTTGATCTCCAAATCGTAGGTAATGACAATCACATTCTTGCCGGGGCCGACGGTTTCAGCCTGGCAGATTGGCCCGACGCCCGAGGCATCTGCCGGGTCTACCAGTTGGATACCGTTTCCAAACAAATCTCCCGACGGGCTGGTCGTCCCCCCAGGTGCGCCACCCAGGCCGGTATACTGGATTTCGACAGGCCCGCTGCCGTAATCCGCCCCGCTGCCATCGCCATGATAAATATGCAGGTTCAACCCGGTCGGTGTGGTGGGAACCTGGAAGATCGAGGGCAGGGTGTCTTTGATGGCAATGTCGAAAGCGCCTTTGTCGCTATGGCCCTGGTCTTCGATGACGATCATGAAGGTAACGATATCACCTGCGTCAACGTGCGAGATGTCCGAACTGAAAGGCGCGGCAGAGGTGATGGTCCCTGTCCAACGCGGTTGAACCGACGGGTCCTGGATGGTATTCGTCACTGGCAAGGCCGGGTTGTAGGTGGCCTGCGTCTGCGGTGTCCACGTTCCACCGCTATATTGTCCGGCCCACACCGCCGATTTCTTGGTGACAATCACCGGCTCGTTCACAACGACCTGTTGAATCTTGGTGACCGAGCTGATGCCGCCGTTCGTGCTGCCCTCGTAGGAATAAGCCTCGTTCGTCAAATAGAGCTGATCGGCATAGGGTTCGTTGGTCACGACCACCGATACCAACAAATCCACCGTCCTTGCGAGGACGCGCGTATCGTCATAGTTTGGATAAGTGATCGAGACGCTATTGGTGTTGGTATCGACCACCAGATTGGGCGTGATCGTGCCATCGTGATAGAGCGGGTCAGCAGAGCTGGATGGATCCGTCGTGGGGGAAGCCGTGCCTGTGGCACCGCCCGTGCCCGTCACCATGTAATTATAGAAAGTATCGGATGGCCCCAGCGAGATCGTCCCTGCGGCCATCGTACCCACTGTGGTCGAGAACGTCCAGGAGGAGACACTTCCATCGGCAGCGGGGTCGCCCACCTTGAAAATAGGCAGGGGCAGGTAATCAGTGAAACGCATGTTCTCTTCATTACCGACCGGAAGTTGGTACTCCAACCGATAGGTCACCAGGTCGCCCGGATTGATCGACACCGGGCTGGGGAGCGAGGTACTGCCGTTGATGGCGTAGACCGATTTGGACAGAGAACCCAAGGCTATCGTGAGGCTGGCGCTGGTATCGTCTTGGGGTTGGCTCAAGGGGGTCACCGGATTGAGTGTGTTCGTGTCCAGCACGTCGCCCTGGATGTGTTTACCGATGTTCGTCAGAGTATCGCCCTGATCGACGCTGGAATCGCCGGAGGGATAATCGTCTACAAAGTTGTTCAGCACTTGGGTGTAAAAGATGATTTCGCCGGTGGTCGGGCCATCATTGTACGTTCCACAATCAGGAGTCCCGCTACCGCCTGCCGGATTGACGCAACCGCCGATCATTTTGCCGTTCTGGGCGCCACTCGTGGCAGTCACAATTTCATCGGAGACACGGAAAGTCAGTTGGGTGGTCCCGTACTGATCAGGATTTCCGGAATTGGAAGGATTACTGGTACCACATTCCGGGCCGCCCGGTGCGCCGTAATAACAATCCACTGAATAATTGGCAGTATCAATAGTGGTAGCCGGTATAGTGTAATTATTACCAGCAATTTGCAAAGTGACAGGATGTCCGGCGTCGGTGAAGAAATGCTGGCCGTCAGAAACGATGTCCAGGATGTTGACGTTGGCAAAGGCAAAATAATCCGAGACCTGGAAATCAAGCGTATTTTTGATGACGGCCCCTGGCTCGAGCGTCCCACCGCCATCAACCGCGGCGTTCTTTTGGATGGCGATCGAGCGGTCGTTCAAGGTGTGCCCACAGGTGGAAGGCGCCGTGCCGGTGCTGGTAGAGACCAGTGTGGCATTCCAGGTTCCGCTGGCAGAAGCGTTGTTACAGGAAGTAACGGCCAGCCCAGTCGCGGGGTCGATCACCCGCGCTCCGCCAGAATCGGTCAATGGAATATAAAAATCAAAAACGACCTCTTCATGGCCGGAAGCAGACGCAAAGGTACACTGGATCGTACTGCCGGGCGAGGCCGTGTTCAACGGATCGGGCGAACAGGTGGCCCCGTTTTTGTTGACCCAACTTACCGGTTGGAGATTGTCCGGTAAGATATCGCTCAAGGTGAGATTGCTGACTGTTTGTCCGGGGGCAATGTCGACCGCAATCGTATATTGCATGGGGTAATAGGTAGTAAAATTCGGGCCGCTGGCTGCCTCGTCTTCTGGGCCTGAATACGTTTTGGTGAGCGTCCACAAGATGGGCGTCACTGTGGAACTGACCCAGGACGGAGCCACGATGGGTGGGTCACAGCACCAGTCGTCGAGCGGTGTGGTGCCGAATTGATAGCCACCCCGCGTCCAAACCGGGATGGGCGTACCAACCTGGGCTGGCGGAGCCGCCATATTCACGGTTACATCCACAGAGATCGGGGGTTGACCGGGGCCATAGCTACCAAAGGGGAGGCGAATCGTGACCAGCTTGTCCCCAGGCCCGGCGCCGGCAGGCGCATTGACAGTGATGAAATTGCCGGTGTTATCGCGCACCAACGGGTGGGTTGTCTGACCCGCACCGTTGAAGGTATTGACGAACGTATCCACCGATGTCCCCTGGTAAGTGGCCGTGATCGTCGTCGTCCCCAGCCCTTGCGAGGCCGGGATGACCAGGTCGATGAAGGGCCCATATCCGGTAGCATCGCCGGTGTTAGAAAACGTCACCGAAAAGCTGACGTTCTGTCCTAACAATTGGGTTGTCGGCAGGCCACTGAAAGCCGTTGAGGCAACAGGAGCAAAAGCTGGGCGTGCTTGGGGCCGTGATACAGGAATGGGCGCTGGAACAGGCGCCGGCGCTGCAACTGCTTCTTGTACGGGCTGCCAGACAACCTGCACTAGAACCAGCAACAACACGATCAGCGCCCTCCAGGAAATCGAGACAATTCCACGAACAAACGATAGTAGCTTCATTAAACGAATTCTCCTGGAAGAAAAGATATGGGGTTGTTTTGCTGCAAACTGATCCCGCCGGGTTGCGAATGCTTTCCCTCCCCTTTCATCAACCCATATCAAGCGATCCACACAATATTCTAGCTATGCACACCGTTGTATAAGCAGGCAGTAAACGATCAATAGCTGTCTACAACTTTCAGTAGAAAAATTAAGGAAAATAAACTTTTGCAATGAATCTAAAATAAATTATATCTTAATTCCCTTTTTTTCTTTCACTCAATTATCATTATTATCTATTCCTGGAAACAAGCACCTGATTCTCGATCTACACGTCCACATCTGCTCCTATTCCAAAAGAATCCTTGCTTTTCCCGTTAATTACGGGGGATTTTTAAAATATTGGACCTTAAAAATTCTGCGTTTCTGTAAATTTTCATTGACATTTGTAGTTATTCCGATATAATAGCTCCAATTATGGAGTTAGCCCAGTTATGAATGCAGCATCCAACGAAGCGTTTCTACCCCCAAATTTCGAATGTATGTGTACCCGGCGGGAGTGTTTTGCTCACGCCGGTATCCTTAACTAACCTAACTTAAGCACCGACATAGACCAAAACGCTCCCTTATGGAAACGAAAGGGAGCGTTTTGCCTGAAACGAGCAAGCCCAGGAAATCGCTCCTGGGCTTGCTCGTTTTTGTAGCCATTTACTGTCAATTCAACATTCAAAAAAGGAGGTTCTTTTATGAAAGCGAGTAACTCACAGTGGAAGACTCGGCTGTCAGGTCAAATTCAACCTGAACTTGGCCGCGAGATCGATATCTATGAAACTGAACTCGAACTGCGCAGGCAAGACAAAGTAGACGAAAAATTATTTACAGAGACCCGTCTGCGGCGCGGCGCATACGGCCAGCGCTATGATAACGGCCAACGCTGGGATGGCAAGACAACGCAATCGCTAGATTATCCTTCCGGTGAGCTCAAGAAGGGCTCAAACACCGTCTGGGATGCGCCGGGCATGCAACGCATCAAAATCCCCTTCGGCGGACTCAATCCGGATCAATTGGAAGTCATGGCCGAACTGGCCGAGGAATATTCCGACGGTATCGTGCACGTCACAACCCGCCAGGATTTTCAGCTTCACTACATTCACATTGACGACACTCCGTCCCTGATGCGCCGCCTGGCGGCTGTTGGGATTACCACCCGTGAAGCCTGCGGCAATTCTGTGCGGAACGTAACGGCCTGCCCGTTTTCTGGCGTATGTTCGACCGAAACGTTCGACGTAACGCCCTACGCCCATGGCCTGGTCTATTTCCTGCTCGGTCACCCGGACGTACAAGACTTTGGCCGCAAATTCAAAGTTGCTTTCTCCGGTTGTAAAGATGAGGGGTGTGGCCTGGCCAATATGCACGACATGGGCCTGATCGCCGCTAAACGGATCGAAAATGGCGTCGAAAAACGCGGTTTCGAATTGTACGTTGGCGGCGGCTTGGGCACAGTCCCTCACCAGGCCAAATTGTTCGACGAGTTTCTCCCGGAGGAAGAATTGTTACCCACCGCGCAAGCGATTTCGCGCGTTTTCGCCCGCCTCGGGGAGAAAAAAAACCGGAACCGTGCACGCATGAAATTCCTGGTCGCCAAATTAGGCATCGAGGAATTCAAACGCTTGGTGCTCGAAGAACGAGCCCAGTTGCCCCCTGATCCGCGCTGGACAGCCTATCTGTCTGAGTTACGGGGACTTGACGAAAAGCCCCTACGACCGGCCCAGCCGCTCGACGGCGCAGCCCGTCCCGAAGGCTTCGACCAGTGGTACAAGACCAACGTCTGGCATCAGAAGCAGGCGGGATATGCGACAGCAACGATCACCCTGCCATTGGGCGATATTACTGCCGATCAGGCAAGAGCGGTTGTGGACATCGCCCGGCGCTTCACCAATGGAGCCATTCGCACCACGGTCGAGCAAAATTTTGTCATGCGCTGGATCAGTGAATCCGACCTGCCCGAGGTCTACGCAGCGCTCAAAGCTGTTGGTCTTGGCCAGCCCGGCGCCGGCACCATCGTCGACATCACGGCCTGCCCCGGTACAGACACCTGCAAACTGGGCATCGCTTCCTCGCGAGGCTTGGCAGGCGAATTACGCAAACGTATGGCCGAAAAGAGCCTCACTATGGACGAATCCATTCAGAAGCTGCACATCAAAGTCAGCGGCTGTTTCAACTCTTGCGGCCAACATCACATTGCCGACCTCGGCTTCTACGGCGTCAGCCGCCATTCGGGCAATTACACCGTCCCCCATTTCCAAGTCGTCTTGGGCGGGGAATGGAAACATAACGCCGGCACCTATGGCCTGGCTGTCGGAGCCGTCCCCTCCAAACGCGTCCCCGAGGTGGTTGAACGACTCACCGGTCGCTACCTGACGGATCGTGAGAAAGGCGAGTCTTTCCAGGATTTCGTTCGACGTATCGGTAAAGTCGAAATCAAGACCATGTTGGACGACCTGACCCGCATGCCGACACACGACGAAGACGCCACTCTCTATACCGATTGGGGCGATACCCGTGAATTCACGCTGGGCGATATGGGCGTGGGAGAATGCGCCGGCGAAGTTGTATCACGCGCCGAATTTGGTTTGGCCGCTGCTGAACGCCAGGTGTTCGAGAGTCAGGTATTGCTAGATCAGAACCAATATCAAAAAGCAGGCGAACTGGCCTATGCGTCCATGCTTCAGGCCGCCAAGACATTGGTGCAAGAGCAATTTTATGATGTACCCGATGACCCAGACCAGATCGTAGAGGAATTCCAGACCCGATTCTACAAGACGAAGTTGTTCTGGGATACGTATGCGGGAGGCAAGTTCGGACAATATTTCATCCAGGCGCATGAAAAGGCCGGTGAACCCTATACGCCCGAAGAAGCCCACCGACGGGTGGAAGAGGCCCAGTTGGTGATCGAGGCGGCGCACAGTTGCTACGGGAAACTACTGGCAGCCAGAAATACGCCACCCGTCAGTCCGTTGCTGAACCGATAAAGGATAATCGCTCATGAACGTGCAACATATTAATATCAAATTTTTCATTGAAAACCCTGAATCGGTCGATCTCGAAAAGTTCGGACCCATTTTTAACGGCTGGATTCAAAAGCATGTAGCGGAAGAATTGCTGATCGATGTAGCCGACTATCGGCACGTCCATCATGGGCCTGGGATGGTGTTGATCGGTCACGAGGCAAATTACAGTCTCGACTATACCGGGGGTCGTCTTGGGCTGCTCTATAACCGGAAAGCAGAGATAGATGGCTCAACCGAAGACAAACTCGCCCAGGCGAGTCGCGCTGCGCTCATAGCAGCCAGCCGGCTTGAAAAGGAAAACGGCCTGAAGTTTAACGGGCAGGAACTCCAAGTGAGCATTAATGACCGCTTGCTCGCGCCAAATACAGAAGAGACCTTCAAAGCAGTCGAAGACGATTTCAAACATTTCTTCGATCAACTATACAAAGGCGCAGACTACCAACTCGATCATAAACCAGACCCAAGAAAACGCTTCAACATCGACGTAAAGGCAAACGTTGGCATCGAGATCAGCACATTGTTACAAAACCTGGGCGTAGAACAGGTACACGTCTAACGTAATCTTCTGCAAGTTGACTTCAAAAAAAACAGATCCTTCCCGGTGCCATTCAAATAGCTACTGCGGAGGATCTGTTCTATATCCACCGGCAAAACTACAAAATATGCGCATTCGTTGACACACACCCTTAGTTCGAGTATGCTTGGCACTGTCCGGGCAGGCCCGGCGCGGCAGAACCCTGCGAACCCCGCCAGGTCCGAAAGGAAGCAACGGTAAGGAGGTATTTCTGGGTGCCGTCGGTTCCCTGCCTGGACAGCTTTTCACTGGGGGGTGTCACATCTATCCATCACTCATCATTAATCCCAAAAAACCGATTTTCATCGAGCTGGGGAAAGCCGTTTCGGAAGAACAAATTTTCAAGTTACAATACACGCTATGACCACCAGACGCTGGATATACTTCGCGATTGCAATCCTCATTGGCCTGGGAATAGGATTATTCTACGGCTGGGTTATCAGCCCCGTACAATATGTCAATACCGCCCCCGACACATTGCGCATCGATTTTCGCACCGATTACACGTTGATGGTGGCCGAAGTCTTCCAAAAGGAGAATAACATCAGCAGCGCAGAACAACGTCTGGCGCTCTTGGGCAGTCAACCGCCTGTAGAAATTGCATCTGCTGCACTTTCGTATGCGCAAACCCATGGCTATGCATCTGCCGATGTAGCCCTCCTGCAAAACCTGGTCAGCGCCCTGCAAATCAGCCAGCCGGGAGGCCAGCCGTGAAAGACGAACGTGGCCCCTGGTACCTGTTGACCGGTGTAGTGATTGGGTTGGTCATGGGCCTACTCTACGCCTGGGTGCTTTCCCCCATCCAATACACAGATACAACCCCCGCTTCCCTGCGCGCCGACTTCAAGGATAATTATCGCTACATGATTGCCCTGGCTTACGATGCAACCGGCAATCTCAACCGGGCGCAGGCCCGGCTCGCCTTGCTCGGCGACGGGGATTCCGCCCAGGCGTTGGGACGGCAAGCCCAAACCATGTTATCGAACAACGCCCCCATCGACTCTATTAACATCCTCGCGAATCTATCACAAGCCCTGCAAGCCAATGTTCCCCTCCAGACGACAACAGCCGGGGCAGTCACCCCGCCGCCTGCTTCGCCGTTCCCTGAGATCTCCAGCCCGACGGCAAATGCCCCCGCAGCGACTTTTCCTCCACTGGCTTCCACACAAGCGCATCAAGAGACATTTACAGCTTCGCCAGCTGAAACTTTCTCCCCCGATACGGAGACACCTATAGCCGTTGCCACGCCGTTCGAGACGGCCACCCTGCGCCCCACACATACGCCAACGCCGACGCCGGGCGCGCCGTTCACACTGACCAACCAGTCCACGGCTTGCGACCCCAGCCAACCCGGCTTATTACAGATCTACGCGAAGGACTCAGCCGGGCAGGACGCAGCCGGAATCGAACTGGTCATCACCTGGTCCAACGGCGAAGAACATTTCTTTACGGGCCTGAAACCAGAAATCAGCAACGGGTACGCCGATTACATGATGTCACCCAACGTGCAATATGTACTCACCATCAGCAACGGCGCCACCCGTGTCACAGGGCTGACGCCCCCCGTCTGCACTGCCAGCGACGGTAGCAATTATCCGGGCAGCATCCAACTCGATTTTCAGCAACCATAAATTCGGGGAATAGGCATAAAAAAACAGTCGGGTGTCCAGTTTTCACACCCGGCTGTTTTTAATCGGTTCACACCTTTAAGGCATGGGGTTGTTAGCGGCCCAATCATCTCCTAAGATGATCTCGATGTCTGCAGGCGCGCTAGGGTCATATTTGTTGATAATTTGGGACGAAGACTTCAAGCCAAACAGTTGTTGAAAATACTTCAAAGTATATGGACGACCACTGTGATCGATGATGGTGGTGACGCTGGAGGCCTGCGCTGCGTTCCCTACGCTTACCACATTGATGCCCTGCGCTTTTAGATAATCGCTCGTCTTGCTCGCAATCCCGCTGGTGTAGGTGCCGTTAAGCACACTGACCGTCGCGTTTTCCTGTTTCGCAAGGTCCAAGGCATTGGCGCCCTGCGCATCGGGGCTCAACGGTCCGCCGGCGACGAAGATCGAATCGCGCAATTCGCGGATCTTATCCGGGATTGGCTTGAAGATGTCGAGGCTCTGTCCGTTCTGCACAACCTTTCCCAAGGTGACCATACTGAAGTCAATAACCGCTTGCTTGATATTATCGCGCGGAATCTGGTCAGCCAGTACAGCCAACTTAACGGCATCATCCAACGGCAGGTTGGTTTTGATCCCGTTTTGTACGGATTGGTACAGCGCGGAGGTGTGCGTTATGATGAACGGGAAATTCGACGGGTCCATGATCTTGTCACGGACGGCAAAAATAACCTGCTGCTGGCGCATGGCGCGGTCGATATCGCCGTTCTGGGTATAACGATTACGAGCATACGCCAGGGCTTTCTGTCCATCGAAGTGGTGCGGCCCGGCAGAAATGGTAACGTCATCGGGGCCTGCGCCCATTGGGTCAAGCTTGATTTTATGGGGCACATTGATGTCGATGCCGCCGATGTCATCGATAAAAGTGACGAAAGCCCAGAAGTCGATTTGGGCGTAGTACTGGATCGGAACCCCCAGGAACTGTTCCACGGTCTTGACGGCCAGGGCCGGGCCGCCGCCCGGAAGCTTGTTGGCCTCGCCCAGGTAATACGCTGTATTGATCTTTCCGTAGCCGTAACCGGGAATATTCACCCACATATCACGCGGGATCGACAACATGGCCGCCGTTTTCGTTTGCGGATCGATGGTCAGCAGGATCATGGTGTCGGTACGGGAAGGCCCATTACGATCCGCAGACCAATCGCCATAGTCGAGACCCATGACCAGGATGGAAACGCGGCTGGCGCCATCCCAGGCGGCTGGCAGCGCCGCATCGGGGGCCGAGATCGTCGGTGCAGGCGTCGGCAACCCACTGACATCTTGCGTTGCAGCAGCCACGCCACCGCCACTGTTGTCAACGGGAACGCCGGCAATGGGAGAAAGCTTCCATCCCAGGATGACGTTATACGCCAAAATAGTTACGCCAATAAACACCACAAGCCCTACGACAGCCAGGATGATTTGACGAGGAGTAGGTTTGAAATTAAGTTGTTTCATAGTAAGTTTGATTTTCCGTAAAAAACCGAAACCGTTTTTCTCATTCAGGTTTGATATATACCATTCCCAGACCAAGTTTGTCGAGACCTTGCTCGGCCCAATATTGCATATGAACCGAGTCAGCTTCGAGGGCTTTCATCAGGGCGGGAATGGCCTGGTAGTCTTTGATTTCAGCCAGGGCATGGACGGCCCGAATCTTTGCCGTTTGAGTCCCGGTTTCCAGCACATCGATCAGCGTCGGTGTAGCTGCTTTACCAATCGCAATCAACGCGCTGCACGCCAGGTCGGGGAGTAACGAATCAGAAGCGGAAAGCGCCTCGATTAACGGCGGAATAGCTTGCAGGTGAGGATGGCGTCGCAGAGCGATGGCGGCAGCCTGACACACTTCGTCAGCGCCGTCATTCAATGCAGCCACCAACACACGGGTTACCTCGTCTGACGTAGGCATTTCGGCCAGGGCACGGACAGCCCACCAGCGCAGGTCGCTGTCTGGCGCATGGAGCATTTCCTGTAAAGCCGGAAACGCTTTCGCGCCCAGAGAGGCCAGTTGAACAGCTGCGGCTTCTGCGCGCCGCTCCTCGCCACAAGCAAGCTCGGCAAGTAGCGCTTCGAGGCGGTCCATTCTAGTGGGCAGGCGGCGGAACCGGCAAGCTCTCCACCGGGGTTGCAGTCCATTTGTCGCCTTCGTCGATCAACATCACCGGGATGTCATCGACGATGGGATATTTTCGGCCACAATCCTTGCAAACCAGCCAGGAGTCACGTGTGAGGCTAAGCAACCCCTCTTTCTCGCGCACGCATGCAGGACAACGCAAAATTTCGAGCAGTTCTTGACTGACCATTGATTTCTCCTGAAAGACAAATTGCCTGATATTTCAGATTCTTGGGTCGTTGGCAAAATGGAGTGGTTTTATGCACATCCACCTCTGTTCCCAAAGAACCAATATTTCTAAGGGAAAGATTGTACCATGTCTGTTACTTCGCGCTGCAGAAACGCTGCGAGGGAATTTCCATCCCTTCCAGGGCAATCGACCCTTAGCCAGGGCTCTGACACAAATTCCTTTTCTTTAACGTTTTTTCCGGGTCTTTTGTGCCCGGACCATACTGGCAAACTGCCGCCCAGGGTTCGTAATGGGTAGAGAACTGGTCGCTGAACATCAGGGTATTACCGCGCATGACCGTGCGTTTGACCAGCACATCGGCCCCGTCAGCGGCCCAATCGACCTGTTGAATCTCACCTGTGCTGAAGTCGGAATTTTCTTCGACGACCGGTTTCGGCGCCGGGACGATGTTCTGGGGGCCGCTGGCGTCGATCTTGACCGTGCGACCGTCGTCGGTGGAATAGAACTTCCAGGTCAATGAATAATGCTGCGCGTCGAAAACCGTCTCCATCAACAGCCAGTAAGGACGGTCGTTGTTGAATTTAAAATCCACCAGAGGAAAATAAACGGTGGCATCGATGCCTGCCAGCAACGGATTATCGGCTCCCGTGGATGTCTGCTCGTAATAATGAACGCGGTAAGCGTGCGAATGGCGCTCCACAATGGGGTAGCCGCCAAAGAGCGCCGCCCGAAACAAGGTGGTGCTGACCTGGCAAACGCCGCCGCCCACACCGGTGATGGTCTGGCCGCCGTAAATGATCAGAGCCTCGGCGTACCCATTGTCCAGGCTGATATCGCCGATGTACTGCCCCATCGAAAAGGTGGAATTCGGCGGGACGAGCAGGCCGTTGAAACGGGCCGCCGCCGTCTGGATGTTCTGCAGCCGCGCTGCGGGCGAACCATAAAAATAAGTGGTCTGTTCGCTGACGAGTTGCAGGATGCCCAGCTTCTGCGCCGTTGCATCGCTGGCAACCTGCGGCTCATTATGCGTCACGCTCAGTTCAGCGCTCTGCTGGCCCTGCGCCACCGCCGTCTCGACGGCCTGGAGCGTGGCGTCCTCATCCAGGGTCAAGCCGACCACCGAGGGTTGCAGCAAGTCAAGTTGTTGCGTCGTATCGTCAAACGTAAAGCGGGCGTCGGCCTTATCGCGATTGATCTGCTTGGCAAGTGCATCCAGGATTGGCTGGAATTTTTGCGGATCGACTTGCAGAGCATACTTGCTGCCCGAATCGCCACTTACACGGGAGACACGCAGCATACCGGCCAGGTCTTTAGGATCGATGGCCCACGGCCCCGGGTCGTCCTGTTGCGCATTGGGAATGGACAGCACGAACGAGGCCGACAGCAGGTGACGGGCCTGCTCCGCTTCTGCCGAGGCATCCATTATGGTAGGCGCTTGCTGCTGGATGACAAGCGGAATTTCGCCATCGCGGAAAGACTGCATCTGCGCATTGACGTAAACCAGGGTTGATTCCACGTTGAGCGTTCGGCCCATCTGGCCCGGCTCCGCGCTGACGGTCAGCCCATCCACTGACAGGCTGGCGTCCACCGCGGGCTGGTCGATCTGCGCGGCCAACTGCTGAAGGTAAGCGTAAGCCTGTCGCTGGTCGAACACGCTCACGGGAGAAACGACCTCGCCCACTTGCGCGGCGTTCAATTGGTCGTAGACGTTCTGGAACAGGTTGCCGCTGCGTCCCACCTGATAAGCCAGTTTGGCGGTGGCGTCCGGGTCGATGACCATCCCCAACTGGGCCGGCGTAGCCACCCACGTCCTGCTCCCGTCTCGGAAAAGGATGCGTCCGCCATAAGGATAGGTCAACTCGGCGCTCAAGCGGGCCGAGGCGTCTGCTTGGCTGAGCCCCGACAGGTTCACACCGGCGACGGAGACACCAGGGAAGACGCGCCCCAGGTATAGGAGCTGGTACCCGCCGGACAGGACGAATAAAACCACGAAAAACAGGATCGCTCCGAAAAACAGGCCGAGGGCCATTTGCAGCCAGATCAGGCCATGTTCTCCGCGGCGACGGCGGCGTGGATGGACGAAGCGAACGGGGGTCGTATTCATGGGCACATACTCACGATTTACGGCTCAAACGCGGGAGCAGCATGGGCGTACGGGCGCGATAAGCCTGGTAGTCCGCGCCGAACTCCTTGAGCAGCTTCCGCTCTTCGAAATGGATACCGACCAGAATGTAAACGGTCAACGTGGCGAACACCGCCAAACGGTTGAGAGTCATCTCCGCCGAAAGCCAGATAAACAACAATCCGAAGGTATATAACGGATGCCGCATGTAGGCATACAGGCCATTCGTCACCAGCTTTTTTTGTGCAGGCGGCGCATCCCACGAGAACTGCCGCAGCCCCATGAACTCCAGGATGTCAGTCTGCACCACGCCGGCGATCAATGCAATACCGGCCAGCCCTTGCAAAAGAGTGGTCACGTAAACCCACGGCTCCGGGATGGCATACAACATCCGGTCGGGAGACGTGTAAAGCAGGATCAGGATGGGAATCAGGCTCAAGACGGAGAAAATATTGTAAGACAACCGGTACGAATGTTCGCCGTCCGGGCCGAGCCAACGCCGGATGAAATCCTTGACAGGCAGGGAAGCCAGCAGCGAGTGCACCATGCCCCATACGATACACGCCAGGATCAAAACCGGGGTTCCCATGGAAACTATCATATCAGATACAGATTAGTCCCGCGTTAAAGGTTACTCTTCGCCACAAGTTGTACGAATGAAGTAGAACGATATTCATGTAATAAGTCAATGAGAAAATTTCGTGATGATAGAGAGATGGTCGCACGTGTTGCAAATTCACTGTGCCAATGCTTGAAGGCTTGTGTACTTTACACCTGAACATTCAAAAAAGCAAGTTGGATGTGAGCCAGAACTTTTCATTTCTGTCTCCCTTTGGCTGGCATCGACCATGCAGAGGCCTACTGATCCCCGCTTTCGTTGTCACCGGAATGGTTGTTCCCCGACTCTTTTGCGCCATCGGACGAATTGGAATCCGGTTGGGCGGCCTGTGTCGACCCGATGCTCGTCGACTCTGATTCTGACTCGGAATTGTGTGTGATCGTCGGCGTTGAGGCAGGTGTCAGCGTGTCTTCGGGACGCAGTGTTGGCACAAACGTCGGTGTCTGGCTAGGTGCCAGGATCAAAAGAACTTGCTCGGCCTTGATTTTGCCGTCTTCGGTCTCGCCGTCGATCTGTACCATTGCCCCGGTCGACACTGTCCCGACGATATGAGTCTCGTTATCTACCAAGACCGGAATGCCGGCAATCTGCCAAATACCCTGATTCTGCGCTGTAACCATTCCCTGAAAACCAACCGTTTCCAGGCGATTCTGTGCAAAGAGTGTATGAATTTCCTGTACACGTTCCTGATCGAGGTGATGTTCCAGGCTCACCCGGGCCTGCGGGGTAAATACGAACAAGAGTTGCACATTCTCCCAAGTGCGCTTGACCGGATACAAATTATCACCGGGTACCGTACTCGATGCAGCGCTGACCAGACCTGTACCACCTGTCAGCAGGAAGATGAGGACGGCCAGCGCCGTCAATGCCAGGCGTGTAAAACGCCCAGAACGCCAACCGAAAAACGACAGCGGCAACTTCGTTCGATATTGTTGTTCGCGCAGTTCAGCGGCCTGCTGTAGCACGCGCATCCGGCTGCGCCGCATTGCATCTGCCGGAACATCAATTGAGAGGGTCGACTTTGCCTGCGCAGCTGTCTCTAATAGTGAGCGCAATTCATCGGCCCAATATGGGTAGCGCACCAGACAAGACTCAATATCCGCGCCCTGCTCAAGGGCTTGGAGGCAGATTTCCAAGGCATCATCGTAGAGAGTGTCACTCATGATATTTCGCTCATTCGGCGGTTGAGAGCGACCAGCGCGCGGAACTGGAGTTGCTTAATTGCGTTGATGTTTTTCTTCATTGCCAAGGCAGTTTCTTCGAGGGACAACCCCTGCCCAAAACGCATGACAATGACGTTTTGCTGTTCGTCTGTCAGTGTTACCAGCGCTGCTTTTAGGTGGCTTCCGCGTTCCTTTTGTTCATAGTCCAGTGAGGGGTCTGGGCTCTCACCAGGCAGTGACTCTGGTAGTTTACTGCTCGGTTGACGATATGACCTGCGAAGTTGATCGGTGACCACATGGGCAGCCGTCCCCAAGAGCCAGGCCTTGAGATTCGTCTCCGGTGGGCGTCCAGAACGCACGGCCTCCAACAGACGCACAAAAACGTCGCTGGCGATATCCTCGGCGGTCTTTTCGTCATTCAGGCGATAGCGCACGAAGCGATATACATCTGGGTAATAATGGTCGAACACGGCGCTGATGATCTGCGGGTCTAATCGTCTCAGGCCATCCAGGTCGTCGAAATCGGCAGAAGCGCTCATGAAATGGAGTAATTTCCCAAAATTTTGTGGAAAAAGGAACAATCTCTCCACTGATTGTACCATTTGGTAAGTTCTCAACGTCCGGATGCAAACTCGGTTGGAACGTCACGGTAGGCGTATTACGGCGGTTGAGTGGGTATACAAACTCCAGACTTCTAGAAATTCCTGGCCCACGAGGAATTCGCCTCCTAGCGCAACGGTTGTGCAACCAGAAGCGGAATCGTGAAAAACGACCAAAAATGGAAGCCGCCATATGTGGAAGTAATTTACGAAGTCGCGCAGGTACACCCATATATTGGGGTATCCAAATTCGCCATTCTGCATTGACCTTAGCAAATCGATGCGCACAGGACAGAATTGATTTCAGTGCAGTGCTGATTGGCCCTTTTGAAGGCGAAAGCGATTAAAAAA
>JBJKRF010000022.1:0-16841 GCA_046704785.1 Anaerolineales bacterium
AGATTGAAAACCGCATCTACCCAATCACAGCCGATCACGCGCTTTTCTTCCAAACCGGTCCGAATGCTCGGCTATAGCTCTTTGCCACTCGCTGGATGATCAACTTACGTTTTCAGAGATGCACCCAAGTGATATTACGTCCAAAAACTGCCTCAATTGCGACTGCCACTAATAGCCTCCTGAATATAATTGACTGTACTATTATACAGTAAAGACAATTTTCCTGTCACAGTAAAATAAGATTCTCAATTCCGACACAGCGCTGGCGCTGCTACACAAAATGTCAATTCGCGCTTCGGATCACTCTTTCAACAGGAAATCGCCATCAGACAACAGACCTTCCAAGATCACCTTCAGCGCCGGTGACTCCAACAAGGCTTCTGGGGAGAACGATTTCAGGCGCGTCTGCGTGGTGCGCACCGACGGCTGCAAGAAATCTCCAAACGGCAGGGACGTGCGGAACAACTGATAATACAAAAAGCGGCGCGCGTTGCGCCTGAACGCAAGGGGCACTTCGATTTTCTCGGCGTCCAAAAATTCTTCCATCTGGGCGCGCACAGCCTGCGGCGTTTGCGGAAAGAAGACCGTCGGATACTGCGTGAAGCGCGCTTTGCCGGCGCACAATACCGCCGCTCCCAGGATGGTCGCTTCCAGCCCAATGGTCGAGTTGTAGACCATGACGAATTTCGAGCGACGGATCAACTCGTACGAGCTGAGCGTCTCGGTGGGCTCCACGAAAACCACGTTCGGTTGTTTGTCTGCTCCGTTGGCAGCCACCCAGGCCGCCACCGTCTCGCGGCTGGCCTTGCGCACGCGCAATTCGTCGGGGTGGGCGCGGATGACAAACAATGTTTCCGGATGCTTGCGAATCACAGCCAACGTCAGGTCGAGCCAGTCGAACATGTCTTCAAAGACCGTGTTGGCGTGCGGCTGGCTGGTGTCGAAAATGACATTGGTAAAAACGGGCACGATTTGTTTGAATCCCGCCGCCTTCTGCAGGAACGCCTGGTCGAGCCCCTGCATCTCAGGCCAGAACTTGATACCGGCCATGCTGAAATCGCCCTGGAAGCGCCGGGCAAGGTAGGCATCGAGCCTGGCATTCTGGGATTCTCTCAACTCGAATTCATCCGGGATATGGATTGGGTAGGCAGTCGCATCGCCATCGGTGAAGAAGGCGCTGGTGGGCTGCAGCCCCACTTCGTGCGTAACGACCCGTACGCCTCGCTGTTGCGCCACCCAACGGGCCGTTGCTTCAGGAAAGAATTGTCCGTTAAACACAACCACCGCCCGCGGGTCGACCGTTTCGATGAAGTAGTCGAACGCCTGGGCCACGTTCCACGCGGATAGGATATATTCCCGCAACAGATAGCGCGTATTCTCGTCATCCTGCAAATGATGGATGCGCAGAATCCAACGCAGTCCCGGCAAGCACAGAGCACCGAGCGGAATGGGCTTTTGCGTGGGAAAGGCATACGTAAACCCCGACAGCGCCTCGACGGTCAGGCCATCCAAAGCCTGTTCCAGTTGTTCATCACGCCGGAAGGTAAACCAGTATGGCTTTGCGCCCGCATAGAGTGCCTTCGACTGATAGAGGCACGATTTACAGGGCGGCGGCCGGCGCGGATGGTCACGGTCGGTGCCCAGCACGCAATGGCGCATACCGGCATTGCAGGCGAAGTACGCCACCGGAATGCCTTGCAGGCGCAGCGCCCAGGAGACCAGCAGGTGGAAGCCGCTATTCCACGAAAGATCATCGATGCCCGTGGAAGCCTTGAAAAAGGCGACCGGCGCTGCCTCGGAGCGTGGTTCCTGCCGCGCGATCCGGCGCGCCATGGCAGCAATTTTGAAATTATTGAGATGGCGGACCAGGCCGCGCTTGATACGTTGGATAAAGATTTCTTTGAACATGTACTAAGATCACCCAATTAAAGCATCCCCACTGTTTTAATGGCTAACGTTTTGGTTTTCAAGTAAAAGATGATTATACATCACGGGTTGCGTTCACCAATCATTATCCTGCTCATACCCCAATCGCACCAGCAAATCTCCGGCGACCTCTTTGAAAAGCTTCTTGTGTTCGTCGGTAAAGTGTTCTCGCCACCCACCGGTCTTCCCAGAACGGAAAGTCTTGGACTTGCCGGGCTGGATGGCCTCGAGCAAAATGCCCAATGCCTGTTCGCGCGCTGTCGGAATACGATACCCGGTCTTCTCGACCTGGTCGAGCATGGCGTTGAGCGTCCTCTCGCGTCGGTCGATCAGATCCTCGAAACGGATGCACATCACCGCAGGCTGATCCAACCACTGGAAGACGCCTTCGTAACGTTGCCTGACGTTGACCATGTACAGGCCGCCCCGGTCGATGCCGGTGATGGCCACCTTCAGCCGCTCGTCGAAATCAGGCAGAGATTGGTAGTACGCGTGCATGCCGTGACCAGTATGCATGTCGGTGGCGAAGAAAACCTGTGAGATCAGCAAATCACGCGGGTCGCGGTAGATAAAATAATTCACGCGCTGCGGCTGGCACAGAAAAGCGACGTTCTCGGGCGTAGCATCCAGGTAGCCCCAGCCGATGACTCCGGCAGGTAGTCGTTTCAAGTCGACGAGGATCTCGTCCGCCGCCCGCCGCCCGCCGTTGCTCCCAACCGTGCGAATGGGGTCTGCAGCAACGTAGGCATAGGGCGCAATGCGGCAGAATCCGTTCAGGATTTGCAGCAGCAGATGCGAACCGCTTTTGGGCTTGGCGTTCCCAAAAATTGGCGGTGCTTCGTCGAAAGTCAGCCGTTTCCAGCGTAGAACGGCCTGGGCGGTCTTGCCGGCAGGGCGAAGTGTACGGCGGATCTGGCTCGAAAATTTCATGTTCTTCGCGCGAAACCGAGAAGAACGGTTCTACTCGGCGTCCTTTATGCGACGTAGCTTCTTCAGCGCACCCAACTCGCTGTCGTAGACCTTCTTGACACCGTCGCCCAGGGAGGCCTCGGTTACACGGATGTACTTGACCAATTTCTCGAATCCGCCCGGTTCCACAGACGCAGCCTGGTCGGAGCCCCACATGGCGCGGTCGAGTGTCAGGTGGCGTTCGACCATACAAGCGCCCAGAGCCACCGCCACCGCCGAAGGGACGAGTCCCACTTCGTGGCCGGAATACCCGATCGGGTTGTTTGGGAACGTTTCCCGCAATGTGCAGATCATGCTCAGGTTGAGTTCTTCCGGTTCACAAGGATAGGTGCTGGTGCAGTGCATAATTCCCAGGTTGTCTGCGCCAACGGCCTCGACGCCACGTTCGATCTGATCCATGGTGGACATGCCGGTGGAGATAATGACCGGCTTGCCGGTTTGACGGGTGTATTTCAACAGGTTGTGATCCGTCAACGAAGCGGAAGGGATTTTGTAAGCCGGCGTTTCAAACTGTTCCATGAAATCCACCGATTGTTCGTCCCAAACCGAAACCAACCAGGCGATGCCTTTTTGGCGGCAATAGCGGTCGATCTCACGATAAGCTTCCAGGTCGAACTCCACTTTATAACGGTAATCGAGGTAGGTGATGTATCCCCAGGGCGTTTCGCGCATCTGCTTTTGCTGTTCGGGCGGCGTACAGACTTCTGGCGTGCGTTTCTGAAATTTGACCGCATCCACCCCGGCGTGGACGGCGGCATCGATCATCTGTTTGGCAACATCCAGGTCACCGTTATGGTTGATACCAATCTCGGCGATGACATACGTGGGATGCCCGTCGCCCACCTGTTTCGTTCCAATCTTCATTTCTCGAGTCATTTGTGCTCCTGTTGATTCGGCGGTTCTTTGAGATTTTCCGTGGTCAGAAAGCGGATTCCCAGAGACCCGATTCGTTTGCTCAATTTGTCAATTTTCCAACTTGCTCAAAATCAAGTCACACAACTCGCGCACCGCGCCGTGCCCACCGCTTCTCGTCAGCACGAAATCGGCGGCGCGCAGCACTTCCGGCTGGGCGTCGGCCACGGCCACGCCCCAACCGACTTGGTCGAAGCACGGCAGATCGTTGATATCGTTGCCCAGGTAGATGCTATGGGCCGTGTCGATCTTGCGCGTTTCCAGCAGCTTTCTCAACACCCCGGCTTTGTTTTCCAGGCCGACGCCGTGGATGGCTTCCAGGCCCATCTTTTGTGCGCGGGCCGCTACCACCGGGTTGACCTCCGACGACAGCACGATAATCTGGATGCCCGCTTGCCGGACCTTGCCCATGATCAGGCTGTCGCTACGATTGGCTGCCACCATCTCGTGGCCTTGTTCATCCGTCCAGACGCGGTTGTCGCTGATGACGCCATCGAAATCCAGCACGAGCAAGTCGACCTTCTCCGGCATTGCCCGTCGTGCGCGTCCCGGCCAGACCATCTCCAAGTTGCCGAAGGCCACCAGCCATTCGGCCTTCATCCAATCGTTCAGGTTATCCAGGTCTACGGTGAAATGTGGATCGATCAACAGCGGGTAGATGGTCTTGCCGCTCATCGAAGCCTGTTCGAGGATGACCTGCGGGCGGATGGCATCAACATGGCCGGTTTGCCAGTAAATCGGAGGCAGCGCCTGGCGAGGCGCGTTGTACGGTTCCTCAATCCCTTCCACCGCAAGCAGATTCTGCATCGGGCCGGACTCCCCGTGGGGCAAACGCCACATTTTATGAGGGTTTTGCCCCGCCGGAACCACGCCACGCACCGAATGCGCCTGTGTATGCTGGAGCAGGATTTGTACTGCATCGTCGACGCATGTCCGCGGACGAATCGGCGAGGTGGGCCGCAACTGCACGACCGCGTCGGGGCGGTACCCCTCGTTCTCGGCCAGCCAATCGAGCGCGTGCACGAAAACCGGCAAGTCGGTGGAACGGTCCTGCGCAAACTCCGCCGGGCGCAAAAAAGGCGTCTCCGCGCCCCACGCACGGGCCACGGCTGCAATCTGTTCATCGTCGGTACTGACGATGACGCGCGTCACCTGCTTCGATTGCCTGGCCGCCGCGATGCTCCAGGCCACCAGCGGGAACCCGGCAAAGGGACGGATGTTCTTGTGCGGGATGCCTTTCGAACCGCCGCGCGCAGGAATGATAGCAAGGATTTCGGTCATTTTGTGCCAGCTATTCCAGATTTTCGACGTCGGCCAGATCTTGATGCCCCCCTGTGGCGCGTTTGTTACGCTTTAAATTTCCCAGGTCGATGAAATCGATCAGGGTGCCGTCTACTTCAGCCTGAACCCGCATAGGATAACAAGTCTCAAAATCCACCCCGGCTGGCGTAGTGATCAAATCGATTCGTTCAGGAGGGTAGCCCAATTGGATGATTTGGTCAGGGACAGAAAAATCATCTGCTTTGAGACCCAACGTTGCAAATCCAAATTGCTCCAAAGCAAGGATGATATTTGTAGCATTCTGAGGGGTTATCTCAATCCAGATATCCAGGTCTTTGGTATATCGAGGATGCCCATGAAAAGCAACCGCGTAACCACCGATCACCAAATAACGAACACCGTTATCGTTTAACGATTGAATAAACTCTTTGAAGTCTTGGTTCAGCACCGTATCTCCATTGGTGATACTCGCGCCGGATTTGTTCCAATGTTGCAAGACGTTCAACCGGCGAAACGCTCTGCCAGTAGGCGAAATCGGTTGATTGCTGCTGGCGAATCTCTTTTCTCACAACTTTGGCGATGGTCCTCGGAGGTTTCATGGTATTTGATTTTATCATGGACAATTACCATGCCGTCCAGCCGCCATCCACGACCAGGTTGTTGCCGGTCATATACGAGGAGGCATCCGAGGCCAGGAACAATAGCGCGCCATTCATCTCGCCCTTGTGCGCCATTCGGCCCAGGATGGTTTTGGCGGAATAATTTTTGACAAAGGTCTCATCGTGGCCGTTGAAGACGCCGCCCGGCGTCAGCGCGTTGACGCGAATTTCGGTGTCCATGTAATAGGCGGCCAGGTATTTGGTAAAGCCAAGGATGCCGGCCTTGGTCACGGTGTAATAAACGGGTTTGAAGGCCGGCTGGCTGCCGTCTGTCTTGCGATAGATGCGCTGGTCGGGCCCATTCAAGCCGTACGTGGAACAAATGTTGATGATGCTGCCCTTCTTGCCCTGCGCGAGCATTGGTCGGACGCAGGCCTGCGTGACCAGAAACGCGCCGGTCAGGTTGACGTTGAGCGCGGCGTTCCACTGCGCGAATGGATAAGTCTCGAACTCGCCCGGCGCCAGGCCTTTGGCCTGGGCTTGTGGATCGAACTTGGGGTCCAGTGCAGCGCTGTTGACCAGGATGTCGAGCCGCCCAAAGCTGGAGAGAACCTGCGCTAACATGGCGTCCACACTGTCGGGGTGTGTGATGTCGGTGGGAACGGCTAGGGCGTGGTACCCATTGCGGGACAGATCATCGGCCACTTTGGTGGCCGCCTCCTCGTTCAAATCCACAACCGCCACCGCGGCTCCTGCCTCGGCCAACGTGCGACAGAACTCAGCGCCCAACAAGCCCGCGCCGCCTGTTACGAGGGCCACACATTCCTGGAGATCGAATTTATCCTGAACAGGCATACGACGCCTCCTCACGGACGGCCATAAATACTGCCGTCACCGAATTTTTGATAGAGCGGCAAGCCCTGCGTGACCATCTGATAATAAGCGGGATTGCTGCCCGAATCGAAGACGACCAGCACGGCCTTGCCCGCTTTGATGTCGTCGCGCATCTGCGCCAGATCGTCATCGAAGCTCTCGCGCGGCTGCTGGTCCACCGGATCGACCGGCGTGGGCATGATGTACGCCGAGCGGTCGGTAAGAATATAGATCGCGGTTGGGGAGTTACTGTACAGAATTGTGCCGGGCGGCAGCGCCTCCACCGCGGTGATCGTCTTGGAATTGCGCCAATGCGCGCTGGCGTAGCCCAACGCGTCAGACTGCAAACGGTCGACGGTGCGCAGGTTGTCACCCACCGAGACGGCCATCACCGAAAGGGCCAGGATCACCGTCAGCGCCTGGAGCGGCCACTTGCCAGTACGCCACAGCCAGAGACCCGTCATGACGAAAACAATCAACAAGGAAATATAGACCGGCGCCAGGATGCGATCCTGAAAAGGTGTGCTGGCGTCGAAGAAACTCATGCTAAACAGGATAGCCGCCATGTAACCGAAGACGTACAAAGTAGTGGAGAAGAAGGTGGCCTGGCCCGCGGGGACACGTTCGAGCCGCCAGAGACGCCACGCTGTGACTCCGCACCAGACGAGTAATACCAGCCCCAGGGCACCGACCACCAGAAAAGGCGTCTGCGGGACTCCGCGCGAGGCTTTCAAAATGGAGAGAACCGGCCAGGTTTCGGTAAACTTGCCGAACCAACCGGGGACGAGCCAGGCCCAAAGCTGGCTGAAACCAAAGGCAATCTTGGAGGCCAGGATGGGATGAAAACTGAGTTCGCGGTTGGTGACGGAAAGGCCCTCGAGCTCGTTGCGCAGCGTCCAGGCCAGCAGGAAGGGTAGCGCGCCACCCAGGAATTGAAGCCCGGCAACGAACCGCGAGCGCCCGTTTTTCTCGACGATGAACAGCGCCACAAGGAAGGTCGCCAACAAGGCCAGCCCGGAGTAGCGCGTCAGATAAGCCAATCCGCAGGCTGCGCCGGCAGCTGCCAGCCAGACCCACGACCCGGCGCGCAGGCCGAACGGCGCAGGGAATTTTTCGAAATAGAGGGAAAGTAGCAAAAAAGCCAGAAAACTGAAGAAGAAGAAGAGCGGTTCGCTCATCACCACCGCATAGACGAAAAGCAGCGTTCCGTTGGCAGCGAAAAGAAAGGCGAAGACCAAAGCCGCCATACGCGAGCGCGACATGCGCCAGACAAGCAGGCCTCCCAGAGCGGTGCCCAATCCCCACAGCAAAATGATCAGGGCCCGCGCCACGCGGAGCGGATCGTAATGGATGAAAGCGGCGCCCGCCGCAAGGCTCAACGAAAAAAGCGGCGGGTAGTGTGTCAGCGGTTTGATCTCTCCGCCGCCCGAGGTGCGGGCGTACCCGTTCCCTTGCACAATGTTGTTCGCTGCGTCAACGTACATGGCCGAGTCGCCACTGATGCCCATTCCGGCCGGTGTGCTGACGTACAGGATTGCCATCGCCCCGACGGAAATCAGGGCGAGAGTCAGAAAAAACAGGCTGCGCTTCAGACGATCAGACATGAAAGAAAAGCCGGGCAGACGGCGTATCCGCCCGGCACGAGGACTACACTTTCTCGAGAAAACCCTGTTCTTCGAGATAAGCGACGATTTGGCGGGCGTTCGTTTCGGGAGAGGAACCGTAGCCTTGCAAAGTCAGTTCGGGCGAGATGGGGGGTTCGTACGGGTCGTCGATGCCGGTGAAGCCCATCGGTTTGCCGTCGGCCACAGCCTGGCGCGCCTTGGCGTACAAACCTTTTACGTCACGTTGCTCACACACTTCGACGGGCGTGTCCATGTACACCATGATGAAGTTGTCGCCGACCATCTTGCGGGCTTCTTCGCGCGCCGAACGGTACGGACTGATGGCGGCGCAGATGACGGCGCCGCCGTGGCGCGCAATCTCACCGGCCACGAATCCGATGCGCAGAATGTTGGTGTCGCGGTCTTGCTTGCTGAATCCCAGGCCTTTGGACAGGTGCGTGCGCACCACGTCGCCATCCAGGATGGTGGCTTCGCGTCCGCGTTCGAGCAACAGTTCGGTCAACACCTGGGTAGTGGCCGATTTCCCGGCCCCGCTCAAGCCCGTAAACCAGACGCAGAAGCCCTGTTTGTGGCGCGGCGGATACATCTGGCGCAGGATTTCGGCCGTCTCAGGGCGAGTGAACCATTCGGGCAGCAATTTACCCTTGGCAAGGTAATCGTTGCGCACCTGCGTTCCGGAGATGTTGAGCGTTTTCGCCCCTTCGGGCACATCCTTGGCCTCCACGTAGCGCTCCTCGTCGGGGAGGTAGACCAGCACCTCGAAGGGCACCATCTTGACGCCCAGCTCTGACTCGTACTTGCTCATGTTTTCCTGGGCATCGTACGGCCCGTAGAACGGTTTGCCGGTTGAGTTGTTGCCAGGGCCGGCGTGGTCGCGCCCTACGACGAAATGATTCGCGCCGTGATTGCGGCGAATGATTGCATGCAAAAGCACTTCTTTGGGCCCGGCCATACGCATGGCCAGCGGCAACAAGCTCAACGCAGTGTTGTTTTTGTCGTAGTAGTTATCGACCAGGGCTTTATAGATGCGCACACGGGTGTAATGATCCACGTCACCGGGCTTGGTCATGCCCACCACCGGATGGATCAACAGCGACCCACCGACTTTGGCCGCCGCCCGTTTCGTCAGCTCTTCGTGGATACGATGCAGCGGGTTGCGCGTCTGGAAAGCGACGACGTTATCGTTGCCCATCTGCGCCAGGATGTCGCGCACCTCGGACGGCGTGCGGCGCAGTTCGACGAAATCGTAATACTTGGGCATGTTCAGCACCTTCAGGGGCCCTGAGATGCACACTTTGCCCCAACGCGCCATCTCAGGGATCATCGGATGCTTGGTATCGTTCGTTCCATAGGCCAGGCGCGCCTCGGTTTCAGGGTCCCAGTGATAGACCTCGTCGAGCGTCATGATGGCGACAACGTCGTTGTTGGCATTTCGTAAAACGATGTCTTCGCCTACCGTGGGCAATTCCTTTGGATCGACGGTCAGGGTAATGGGCAACGGCCAAAACGTCCCGTTCGACAGGCGCATATCGTGTAAAACCCGCTCATAATCCGCCTTTCCCATAAAAGTGGTCAGGGGAGAAAATCCGCCATTCGCCATTAACTCCAGGTCGCACAGGTTGCGCATACTGATCTTGATGGAGGGAAGTTGGGCGGTGCGAGCGAGCAGTTCCTCGCGCTCCTCACCGGTGACGACCAGATTGACCAATTCGCCGCCGTAAGGAGCGATAAGATTGGCTTTTTTCATTACAGCACTCCTATATTCAATCATTGAATTTTGCACAAGCCGCTATTATAGCATCATTGACCGGCTCCGTTCGATGCTTTTTGGGGTTCATTGGGAATCTGTGGGATGAAACGGATTTGCAGGGATACGGCTGGGCCAGAGTATCCATTCATGCCTACCCCCAAAGACCAACAAAATTCTCCTGGAGAAGCGGGGTACGATTCCACGAGAGGAAAAATAAAACATGATATATTTGGGCAGGTAAGGTCATCATTTCCTATGATTATTTTTCAGGCATGCCCTCGAAGATGAAGCAATTTCTCCTCAAAACGTTCAAAAACGAATTATTTGGTTCCCTTGCCCTTTTATTCCTGGTTGCCCTGCTTACTTACGGCATCGGAATCCCCAAGCTTGGCTACTATTATGATGACTGGTATGTGCTTTGGTCGGGCGCTGCGCGGGGAACATCCAGTTTTCTGACGTTATTCAGCACAGATCGTCCATTTATTGGGGTCATTTATTCCTATCTGTACGGCGTGTTGGGTGATCATCTCCTTCTCTGGCACTTGTACGCCCTGCTCTGGCGTTATATCGGCGCATTGGCCTTCTTCTGGATCCTTCGTATTCTATGGCCAAAGCAAAAATATATCACGACCCTGATGACTGTGCTGTTCATCGTCTACCCCGGCTTTCTCTCACAGCCAGACGCCGCCACCAAACAAAACCAACTGTTCGGGTTTGGGACCGCACTGCTTTCGATTGCGTTCATGCTCCAGGGCTTGAGAACGAATACCCGGGTGGGGAAACTTCTCTGTAGCCTGATTTCCGTGATTCTGGCTGCGAATTACCTGTTTATTTACGAATATATGATCGGCCTCGAGGCGATGCGCCTGGCATTGCTGGGCTTTGCCTTATTCCAGGCCGGATTCAAAGAAGCACGTACTTTGCTCAAAGAGATTGCCAAAAAGTGGTGGCCTTACCCTGTGGTGATGGCCGGCTTTTTGTATTGGCGGTTGTTCATTTTTGACAGCAAGCGGAATGCAACCAACGTTGGCAACTTGATGTTCAATTATCGCAGCGACCTGGTGAACATGTCTCTGCGTCTGGTCTTTGAATCTTTTAAAGATTTTTTGAACGCCACACTCTTTGCCTGGTTTGTACAACCCTTCCACCTGATCGCCAGTGCAGATTACACGAGTCTTGTCTTGGGGATAGGAATCGCTGGCATCGTCATTGGCTTGACCTGGTTGTATATCTCCCTGTTCAAGAAGTGGTGGGGCGCTGAACCCCACGAGGCAGGTTCGCCGCCTGCCCTGATCAAAAACTTTCTTTGGATCGGCGCCCTGGTTACCTTATTCGCGGTTGCTCCTGTCGTCCTGGCCGACAGAGGCTTCGATCCCACAGACGCTTATAAGAGCTATGGCCTGCACCCAATGGGCGGCGTCATCCTGTTCGTCATCGGCTTCATCTTGATGCTCAAACCGAAATTCCGCAATCTGGTTTTGTTTATCCTGATTGGCATCTCCGTTTCGACCCAGTTTTTGAACACAGTCAATTGGGAAAGGTACTGGGATTATCAACGTGAGACCTGGTGGCAGCTCACCTGGCGGGCACCTGACATAAGGAACAATACCCTGCTGATGACTTACTTCTCCGTCGATTTTGCACTACAGCAGGATTATGAAACCTGGGGACCTGTAAACTTAATTTACCGTCCCGGGCCGGAACAATACCCGCAAATTCAGGCGGAGATTCTCAACCAGGATACCGCCTTCAACGTCCTGCGGGGAGACGTCTTGGACAAGCACATGCGCGATGTCTGGCTGCACCGCGATTTCACCAAATTACTCTTGATCAGCCTGCCATCGAACGATTCTTGTATCCACGTGATCGATGGAGCGCTGCCAATTTACTCAGAAAACGAGTCGCTGCTGGTCGAAAGCGTAGGTAGCCACTCCAACCTCAAGCGGATTATTACGGACGGCAAGTCGCCCGTGCCTCCCGCCGACATTTTCGGCGCTGAACCGGCACATGGCTGGTGTTATTACTACCAGAAAGCCTCCCTGGCGCGTCAAGAAGGAGACTGGAGCACAATTGGCCGATTGTACGATGAGACCGTCGCCCAGGGGCTTGACGCTGGCGACAAGTCTGAGCTATTCCCGTTCATCGAGGGACTCGTCAACTTGGGTCGCTATAACGACGCACAGACCTTGGTAAACGCCCAGATCAAAGGAGACGAAAACCTGAATTTTCAGCTATGCCAGGCGCTGGCCAAAGACCCCGGATATCCGCCAGAATTTCACTACAACTACGCGATGCTCCACCAAATTTTATGTGCGCCATAAAATAAAGCGGATCTGGAGTCATTGGTTGCCTGGAATTTGCAGGGAGGACAATTTGAAATTCTTCGCCGCCAGAGCCAACTCCAGCGCCCGGACGCCATCCTCCAGCCCACAGATGGGATCGGCCTCCCCGCGAGCAACTGCCAGAAAATGCTGCATCTGCGCCACGAAAAGCTGGTTCCGTTCCCACCCCTCCGCCAGGGGATACTGTTCCAGAACCGTGTCGCCCGGCTGCACGCTGATCGTCCCGAACGTATCCGACATACGATAAAACTGTAGCGTGCCGTCGGCGTTATCCCAACGCAGGGTTCCATTCATTCCCACAATTTCCAACCGGTGAACAGGCGGGCGCTGGATGTAGTTGAGATGCACGCCGCCAAGCGCTCCACTGACAAATTTCAGCCCAATCTCGGCCACGTCCTCCACGTCGAGTTCCAAGGGTGAGATATGCCCCTGGAACGCCCATAACGACTCCACCTCGCCCAGCAAATAACGCAAATAATCAAGCGGATGCGTCAACGTGACGATTACGCCGCCGCCCAGGTCCGCGCGGGCCGCGTAGCTCTGGCGATAATTCTCCCAGGGGTGCCAGTTGGGCAGATATTCGCCCCAGTGCGCATGGACGGCCAGCACCTTGCCAATGGCGCTGCTCTCGATCAGTTCCTTGGCTTTATTCAATGTGGGATGATAACGGAACTGGAATCCGACCAGCACTTTGCTGCCGCTTTTCGCCACGGCGCGGCGTAACTCTGCCACGCGGGATAAATCTTCGGCGACGGGCTTCTCCAGCAGAATGGCGCAGCCGCTCTCCGCCGCCGGAATCGCCACATCCATGTGTAACGCCGTCGGGTTGGAGACGATGACCGCCTCGGGCTTATGTTTCTTCACCGCATGGACAAAATCCGTCTCGACGGGATAACCCACCAATTCGTCGTCGGGGAGGGTGGCTTTGTGCGTGCGGTAGAGCACGAGGTCTCGCTCGCCCAGGGCAACGAGGTTGCGGAAATGACGACGCCCAATCGAACCAAGACCAGCAATCAGAATCTTCATTTCACCACTCCATCGAACGCTCGTATCCCCATGTCACCAACATCGCGCCGGCCACTTCTTTGAAAAGTTGCCGGTCATGTTCGGTGAACATGTCGCGCCAGTTGCCGGCTTTGCCTTTGGGCAAAAACGAGGCGATGGAACCGTTGCGCTGCGCCTGCCAGGTCTCATCGAGGTTCTGGCCCATTTCCTGCTGGATAGCTGTCTCCAGGGTCAAGTCGGCCTGGACGCCCAGAAACGTCCATAGTTTTTGCAGTACGGTGAACGGCTGGGAAAGCAAGTCCTCGTAGCGCAGGGAGAAGTAGCGTTCGCCGTACAGCCGTCGCCCTTCGGCGTCGATCTCCGCCAGATCCTCCATCCAACGTTTTCCCACACGGCGGATGAAAGCCTCGCTAAAGATTGAGCGACGGCCATCCGCAAAAGGCGCCTGATCGGCCTGCAAATCGGCAAGGATGCGCTTGTCTTCGGCGGTCAGATATTTCGACTCTTCGACGAAGTTGCGGAAGCGCTCCGAGAGCAACACGTCCCGCCCGTCGCGGACGATGTAGACCAGCGAAGCATCTGGGTAGAGCTTGTACATCTCGCGCACCGCCTGCCCGTGGAGGTTGGACGAGGGGCTTTTGTCGCCGACGATGCGTTTCCCCTCGCGGACGGCCTCCCGCTCCATGATGAAATCGGCGGCAGCGCGCAACACCAATGGCGACAGGTCGCGTCCCTGGTTCCAGCGGTTGGACCTGCGCCCAAGCCACTCTTCCACTTCAGACGAATCCACCAGCGACTTGAGCAGCGGCGCGCGCGTGAAGAAGTGCGCCTGGTAGTTGCAATGTACTTCAGGGTGCAGGCGGACAAGACGCATAAGCAGCGTGGTGCCGGAACGTGCGTGTCCGAGCAGAAAAAACTTCTCGCGTGGAAAGAACTGCCTGACTTCGGCGATCTCGTCGGCAGTGAGGGCGGGGATTTCAGCGCGTTTGTGAGCCACCTTTTCGCCTTTGAGCAAAATGCGGCCAGCGGTTTTAAAGCGGGAGAAAAAGTTCATACCTGGTATCTTGATGACCCGAATATTATGAAGGCCTTGGCGGTCTTCACTTGTGATCGGTAATCGCCGACATGCGCCGGTATTATACCCAAGGGCATGATATAACGCGCCAGAATATTAACGTTTCCAGTTCAACATTACCAGGCCCACCAGGCAAACCAGGATGCCGAGCAGGTTCACCCAGTTCAACTTGTCTCTGAACACGAAGAGCGCCACCGGCACGAGCCCCAAGGAGGCTGCCACGTTGACCAGCACCGCTGCCAGGCCAATATTCCAACCGGCGCGATACGCCAGCAGGAACCCGACCTCCAGCCCGACGATGGAGGCCGCCAAAAGATAACTGGCCCAGTTCAACTGCCGGACTTCGGCCAGGAAGCCAAGTTTGGTCGGGATGAAAAAAGACAGAATCAGAGTCAGGCAAAAGGCGACGGCGTACGTCGCCATGACGGAAACAGCCGGGTTGACATCTGCCGGGGTGCTTTTCTGACTGAAGTGATACAACATGCTGGAAACGATCGCCAGTGAGATGGAGAAATAAAAGAGAAACATATTCCGTTTTCCAATCATCGGATCATCCAATCATCCTTGGACTATTCGTCTGGCACATGGCTTATTGTATAGCAAATAAACGCAAACAGGCGGGCATTCTTCTAAGAATGCCCGCCCGCATTAAAGGACTCAGACCATTATTTTTTCGTCATCAGGCGGTAGAACCCGGCTGCCAGGGCAGCGCCCAAAAAGGTCCCTACGAAATAGATCCAAAACTCGCCAAGCGTACCGGTGAAAATCGCCGGGCCAAGCGTACGCGCCGGATTGAGTGAAGCACCGGTCAACGGCGCGCCCATCAAAATGTCGAAAGAAATCGTCATGCCGATGATGAATCCGGCTCGCTTTCCGGCATAGCCCTTGATCGCTCCGAAATAGATTGCATTGACCAGGAAAAAGGTCAAGATGGCCTCGATGAGTATGCCTTGAAAGGGTGTGACCCCTGGTGCGAGTACAGTAGCCCCCAATCCGTTCTTGGGGCCGCCGAAGATGAAAAACAACAGCGCCGCAGCGAAGATTCCGCCCAGGCATTGTGCAATCCAGTAAAAAGTGGCCTCCACCCACTGGATAACCCCGTTGAGGGCCAGGCCAAAGGTAACCGCCGGGTTAATGTGAGTCCCAGAGATCTCACCAAAGAGGTAGATGAACGTGGTCGCCGTCAGGCCAAAGGCCAGTGAGATACCCAGCAGTCCACCGTTGCCCACCACGACGGCGCCCACACCGATGAAAGTGAGTGCAAAGGTGCCAATAAGTTCCGCAAAGAATGCTTTGGGTTTCACATTTCCTCCATCCGAAGTTTTGCCGGTAAAAACACAAGTGAAACCCAAAGGATATCTTGATTCGAAGGATTTAACCAGATATTAACGCCAGTTCCGCGCGCCGGCCAGGAAGGCTTTCCCCGACATGGGTTTTTTCCCCGCCGGTTGAAGTTCGTCGAAGACGATCAGACCTTGTGCTGTGCCCACAGCGGGCAGGCCTTCGATGACAACCCGTGCGCCTGTTTCCATTTCACCGGCAGCCACGTGCGCCTGATGGACCTTCAACGCTCCATCCTGCCAGCGCATAAAAGTCCCAGGCCAGGGATGGAAGGCGCGCACCTTGCGTTCAAGTTCGCTGGCGGGACGGTTGAAATCGAGCAATCCCTCTTCCTTCTTAAGCATGGGCGCATAGCTGGAGCTTTCGTCAGTCTGGGATTGGGGCAGGAGCTTGCCTGCCAAGTAATCGGGAAGCGTTTCCAGCAACAGTTCGCCTCCCAACACGGAAAGTTTTTCGAAGAGCCTGCCGCCGGTATCCTGTGGCTCGATGGGAATGGCGCGCTGGCGCAGAATCGGCCCAGTGTCGAGCCCGGGGTCCATCTTCATGATCGTGATTCCAGTTTTGGAGTCGCCCGCCAGGATGGCCGCCTGGATGGGGGCAGCGCCCCGCCAACGGGGTAACAGCGAGGCATGCACGTTGACACATCCATGCGGAGGCAGGTCCAGCACTTCGGGACGCAGGATCTGTCCGAAGGCGGCCACCACGATCAGGTCAGGTGCCCAGTCTTTCAACTGCTGCACCGCTTCGGGCTGGCGCAATTTCTGAGGCTGGATGACGGGAATCCGGAGTTCCTCTGCCACCGCTTTGACAGGCGGCGGCGTAAGCGTCATGCCGCGCCCGGAAGGACGGTCGGGTTGCGTGACAACGCCCACCACGCGATAGTCTGCTGCCAGATTTCGCAGAACGGGCACCGAAAAATCAGGAGAACCCATGAAAACAATCTGCTGCTGCAAAGTAGCCATAAGGCCGATTCTACTGCGTAATTTCACATTTGCAGCCGATTTTGAAGAAAATAGTGGCACGGTTCAGATGTGAGAAAAAGCACCTTTACAAATTAGAGACAGGTAGCCACTGAACGGATAAGATTAAGTTGTTGTACAAAACTTATCAGACAAGAGGCTACCTGCGATGACAGTTTATACG
>JBJKRF010000023.1:0-11208 GCA_046704785.1 Anaerolineales bacterium
CTCCGCCGTCATGATTGCAGTCAGCGCTGGCGCCTTGCCGCAAGGAAATGCTGGCGCCATGGGAGAGGGCGCTGGCGGCGCACCGCCGGAAGAAGGCGGCGGGAGCGGCGTGCTGGGAGGACTGTCCACCTGGGCCGACGCATTGGGAACGGGAAAACAAGTTATTATGGAATTAGGGGTAGGGAATGGAGAGAATTTAATCCATTTGGGCCAGCTCTTCCCCGGAAAGGCAGTCGTGGGTGTTGACATTGATTTGGATAACCTGACACTAGCCCAATATATGATTAAAAACGCAGGATTGGATAATGTCCGCCTTGTCCAGGACGTGTGGGCCAATGTGCGTCCCTCGTCAGCCGATGAAGTGGTCTCTGTGGCGCCGGGTGCAGGAACAGGTGGTGGCCCAGAAGATGATTTTGCAGCACTAAAAGCATCTGTCCGCGCAGTAAAGCGAGGTGGTAGAATTTATATTGGTTCTGTCCAATATACTTTCGGAGGTGGTTTACCTCCAGAAGCAGAGACCATTTTGGAGACTTTATCCGCAAGGGGTTTAACTTACCAGATACCAGAAGCGGGTGCAGGAACGGGGTTTGGGAGCTGGGGGTATCCTCTTCTATCTGATAATCAAATTTCATCGTATTTAATTGTGAGGGTCAACCCATGACTATGACGACGGAACAGTTGATTGCACAACTCAAAAACCCTGATGCCATGAAACGTTACAGTGCAATTTCGGAACTTTCGAGTTTTAGCCTCCCACTTTTCGAAGGAAGTGATGGAGAACTCAAGCATTCAATTGCAATTAAGAAGCTTAGGCAGGAGAGAATTTTATTGGCGACGGAACCATTGATTCAAGTATTAGTCAATGACTCGCATTTATCAAATCGGTCACTGGCTGCAAGAACATTAGGTGAATACGGCGATCCACGGGCCATTGAGCCACTGCGGAGATGCCTAGATGACGAAAATCTACGAATCATAGGCAGTGCAGTTAAGGCTTTGGGTCAGTTGGCGGACGAAGCCAGTATTCCTCGTATCCTTTCATTTCTCGAAGTTTCAAATGAAAAAGGACTCCGGATCGAGGCCATTGGCGCCTTATGCAATTTGCACTATCTCCCGGCGCAGGCCCATTTTCGCAAGATGCTGCAGGACCCGGACTACATTGTGCGGTACGAAGCGATGCAAGGCTTGGTAAAACTTAGTCGTCGTAAGGGGCCCGAAATCAAGGCTGATTTGACCACCTTCTTATCAGACCCGCATGAGGCCAATCGACATCTAGCCCAACAATGGTTAGGAATTATCGCATTGGAGGAAGAAGGGAAGAGTTTGTGGTAAATCCAATGTTGTAGGCCTCTCCCTACAGTGATGTAATTCTGGAGACGGACGGCAGTGGAGCGGCGCTGGCCAGCTATGTGTTGGGCGGCAGCGAGTTGCTCTCGCAGACCCGCAATGGCGTAACCAGTTACTACCTGCAGGATGGGCAAGGCAGCACAAGAGCGCTCGCTGATTCAGCAGGCAATATCACGGATACTTATTCGTACACCGCTTTTGGCGCGCTCTACAATCGGACCGGGACGACGGCCAATGGGAATACGCCGGCGTGGGCATCCTCGAGGGGCCCGTTCCGGAAGCACAAAGCTGCTAACGCATTACCTTCTACACGAGAACTGAAAGGCACAGACGGATTTGCGTTCATACTGATTGCAAACATCAAGTTTTTGTACATCCAATAAGCGCCCTTGTCGTTCGTGGTCGATAGGGCCTCCGCAACATGGTTTATACCGGCAAACGCCTGCTTTTGTTCGTCGGACAGACTCGCCAGTAACTTCTGCATTTCTTCATCAAGATGGATTTTGGGCAGCTTTTCTCTTTTGGGCATAGGCCTCCTGGCTTCCTTTTTGTATTATCCGAAGTGATTTGGCAGCTTATTTGCTTCAAAAATGCAATTATCAGGTCGATTACGCCGTTCTTCCTCTTACAACGTAAGTTGTATGAAGTAGCATGAGCACTTTTTGAGCGCCATTTTCAGGCTCTTTTGCCCCGATTTTCCGAGCCTTTCAGTCTGTCTGAATATCACAAATCTGGGGTGAATTTTCATGTGACCCCGCCGCGCGGGGATTCGGCTTCGTGCCCCCTTCAGATGATCGCGCCCGGCGCAAACAGAAAACAGGTCGCTGATTGGGATGACTTCCGTCGTACTCAACGTCATAAGAAACTCTTGGGACTCCCATGCCAACCAATTTCATCGGCCTTGCTGAGCGCCTCGAAATCAAACAGATTTAGCCACTCCCTTATCTCTTCGATTACACTGATTACCCCTACAACAAACGGTAGAAGAAGACTCTTCTACCGTTTGGCCGTCACCTGTTTTTCCGCCCAGAAGACTACACGGGCAGCCAATTGAAGCGTTTCCCGATATTCATCCGGCGTGATTTCTTCATTTTCACCTGGATAGCGCGCCTGGACAGCGTATTGCGTCAAGATGTCGGCTGCTTTGATCTCCTCGGACAAGGACAAACCGTCGGCTTCGAGAATATCCATCAATCTGACAAGAGAATGTGTCTTCGGAAAGTCAACCTGCCGTTGAACGCAAACCGCTTTGAGCGCTTTCTCGGCGGCCTGTTGCGCATTGAAACACAGGTCTTCCAACAGCACCCCTTTGAGTCTGGTTCCGCGCTCGGCAATGCGCAAATTACTGTGGGCGTGTTGCAGCCAAAGTTGGGGGTTGGACGACGAATCATCCGGCCTCATAGACAATTTGCCCCTCTTCCAAGGCCGGGCGAACGACCGAATATCGCCTCCCGGCATCGTGTACGTCTTCCTCGGTCACGACCACCACATCCACCGGCAGGTCCACGCCATGCAGGTTGCGCTGGATCTCTTGCGCCATCCGGCGGCGGTGTATCGGCGCGCGCACCACAACCAGCAGGTCCAGGTCGCTGTCGGGGGTCATATTCCCATGCACAGCGGAACCGAAAAGCACGATCCGCAACGGGCGAGCCGTCTCGACGATACGTCGGGTGACTTCAGCCAGCGTATTCTGCAAATGGGTGGTGGATAGGGTCGTCAGGGTCATACATTACTCCGAATTCATTATACCAACGGACGGCTTACCTGTCGTTGATCTTATTGTTGTTCCCGATCGTGATGTTGCCGTTCACATCGCCTTCGACCAACATACCGCCCTTGCCGACGGCCTTTGCGCCCGGCCCCTGGGCGGTGGCGCCGTCGCCGATATTTTGGGCCCTGAAGTCGCCCCCGGCGGCTTCGAGCAATTTGGACAGCGCTTCGGCAAAGGCCGCATCCTGCGCCAGGGCTTTCTCCAACTGCACCTGGAACACGATCCGGTACGCCTCGTTCCGGGGATCCTCGCGCAGGTCTGCCAGCGCTTCGCGGGCGGACTCCTTGGCGTCGAACTTCTTGCGGATCGCCTCCCAGGCTTTGACGACCGTTTCGGGGACTTTTTTGCCGGCCGCTTCGGCGGCCTGGGTCGCCAGGATGGGCAAGTAAGGCCGGAGCGCCGCCCAGGTGCTGGCAGCCAGTGTGTGGATTTCGGGCATGGTTTGGCTCCTTTTGGTATCCACCTTTGCGCGTTCAGGCGTTTGCATCCGGCAGGTTGGCAAGTCTGTTGCTGATCTCGGCTGCAAAATGTTCCTGGCCGATTTCTCGAAAAATCTCCAGGGCGCGCTGAAAGTGCTCGCGCGCGGCAGGGTACTCGCCGAGTACCCGGGCCACCTGGCCCAGGCCGGTCAGGTCGACCGCGATCCCGTCTTTGCGACCCAATTCTTCATGGATCACCAGGGCGCGCTGGTAGTATCCTTGCGCGGCCGAGTACTCGCCGAGCGCCCGGGCCACCTGGCCCAGGCCGGCCAGGTTGGCCGCGATCCCGTCTTTGCGACCCAATTCTTCATCGATCTCCAGGGCGCGCCGGTAGTGCTCGCGCGCGGCCGGGTACTCGCCGAGCGCCCGGGCCACCTGGCCCAGGAAATACAACACATCTGCCTGAAAGGGCTGCCAGCCGGAAGTCTCGGCCAGCAGCAACAGACGCGCATAAAAGTCCTGCGCCCAATGGGGGTGATTGTACCCAACATAGACATTGTAAAGCGCAATTGCAAGCTGCCACAGGCGTGAGAGCGCCAGGTCGCCCGGCGGGTCGCCAACCATCTCCAGCAATAATTCGGCCTGGGCCATCAAGGTCTGCGCCGGGTCTGCGCCGGGGATCAACTTGCGGCTGGCGGCAGCCTGGGCTTCGTTCCCGGCCTGCGTGTACAGGCGGGCCATCGTGAGCGCGCAGCGTTCTGCAAAGGGCCAGTAAGCCCGGCGCAGGCCCTCGGCCAGTTTTTCCAGCAGCGACGCGGCGGGCGGTTCGTCCTGCAGGGCCAGCCAAACGATGGCAGGCGAGAATTCGAAACGTTCGAGCGCCTTTTCCCATTGGGCTTCTTGCAGACGCAACTTCACCGGCGCAGCTTCTTTGACCAGGCCGGGGTCGTCCGGCTCTTCGAGCAGGCTTTCCAGACTGTAAAACAAATCGTCGAGCTTCACATCGCAGGCGAAGGCCAACGCTTCAGGGGTGAAGGTCTCTCCCTCGCAGGCGGCCAGCGTCAGTATTTCCAACATCCGCTCGGCGGGCCAGCGCGGGGCTTCGTCTTCGTCCCAAAGGCGTTTCAATGCCTGGCGCACGTAATCGCGCCCGCTGCCAAAGGCGCGCCAGGGGCTTCCGGGGGCCATGCGCCAGCGACCCTCGTCGTCTGCGACGACGTCTTTGCTCCTTTGCCATTCGCGCCACAGGTTCTGCGCCAGCAGCGGCAGCCCGCCTGAAAGACGTTGCAAATGCTCGGCCACGTCGGCGTGGGCCGGGGCAATGTAATCGGCCAGATCCTGGCGCTCCACCCGGCCCAGGTGATACAGCTCGGCCAGGTCTTTGTGGGCCAGCTCGAGCGCCAGGGCTTCGGCGGGCGTCTGCGCATCCGGGGGAATCTGGTCGGCCAGGCTTTGGGCGTGCATACTGACGATGAACAGGATCGGCAGGCCGCGCGCCAGCTCCGGGGCCAGGTAGCGCAGCAGTTCGCGCCAGAGCGGGGCGGCGTGCTCGAAATCCTCCAGCAAGACCACCAGCGGTTTGCCGGGGCGTCCAAAATCGCGGAAATAGGCAGGCAGGTTCTCCGCCGAGGTCGGCAACTGTTTCCTTTCGGTCCCAGGATATTGCTGGCAGAACTGGAAGACCAAGCCCCAGAACGGGGCCAGGGCAGGCTGGGTCAGGAAGGAGGGCGCATAAACCAACAGTTCGGCGCAGGTTTCATCATCGTAGCGGCTGCGCCAACGCGGGTCGCGGCGTGTGTTCTCTTCGATCTCCTCCGCCCAAAAGCGCGTGACGACTGCCGCCCCTTTGCCCTGGCGCACTGCCTGGACGAACGTCCGTCCCAGGGCCTTGGCGCCGTAGCCGGTGCGCCCGCTGAGGAAGACGATGGCCCCCTTCCCCTCGCGGCTGGCCCGGTCGTAGAGTTGCAGCAGGCGGCGCAGTTCGTCTTTGTGCCCGATCAGGTGTTGCAACTCAGGCAGTGTGGCCCCGGGGTGGGGCGCAAAGATGTTCGGAACGTCCGCCGCGTGGCTGGGGTTGAATTCCATGCGCGTGGACGTTCCGTCCGTATGGATGACGGTGAACAGGCTGAAATGCAGTTCGACGTGAGTCGAGCCTGGCCCGATCACGTTGCCAATGCCATTCAGGCTGACCTGATTGCCATTCCCCTGGATGATCGTACCGTTTACGTTGCCGGCGACGCTGAGGCTGCTCCCCAGCGTCTTCAGTTCGTTCCCCAGGGTTTCTGTGAACCAGGCGCGGTCGGCCCGCGAAAGGGTGTTCCCGACTGCGGCAATCGCATCCAGCTTTTGCAGCACCAGGTCCAGTTCGGCGCACAGGGCGGGATCCTGTTCCACGACCTTACTGATCTGGCGAATGGCGTCGGTCTCGTCCTTCCAATCTTTGATCCGGCTGGCCAACAGGCTGGTGCCCAAGCTGGCCGCGGTCAGGCCGGTCAGGGCCACCGCAGCGCTCCAATCGCCGCGCTGGGCCGTCTCGATCATCGGCCAGAGCGCCGCCGCCGAGAGCGCCGCATAGACCGAGTCGACCCCGGCCCGCTTCATGCGTTTCCGAAAACCGGGGAGATGTTCTTGGAATGCTTCTTTCCAGGTGTCGATATCGAATGCCATCGTCATCCCTCGTGCCGCGATAATGAGTTGTCCCAACCTGGCTGCGCCGTCCTGCCGCGCGCAGCCTTCTCGGATAGTATAGACCTTTTTCGGTGTTCGAGTGTCGGCGTAGCGGCTCCGATTTTCGTGACATTTGCCTATGGAATTTAACTATACGCCGTGCTATGATGGACACATCGCGGTTAGATATTTATACAAGGAGGATACAAACCCATGAAAAAGTTTCTATATATCTTGATCGTTTTTGCCGTCCTATTTGCTACTTTGGGGGCCAGTGGCTCACCTGCGCCAGCCGCAAGCCCTGCCAGGCCCACATTGTCCAGCCCGGGGAACAACTCCAGTTGGCCCCAAAGCACCGTTATCGAACTGAAGTGGAATTCGGTCGCTGGCGCAACTCAATACAAAGTCGAGCTTTGGGGTGGTCCCTACAGCCTCATGGTACCTTGTAACTGGATAAGTGGAACATCGTGCTGGATTGGCACGATGTGGCCCGGCACGATGTACTGGCACGTGAAGGCCCGTAATGCGAATGGAGAGAGCGACTGGAGTGATACGTGGGCTTTTGTCATTCAGAATAGCGGCGGCACTGGCGGTGGCGGCACAGGTGGGTCTGGAGGCGGCAGTACGCCTACGCCCAGTTGTACAATGGAACCGGTTCCCGGCTTCACGCAAATCCCTGGCGTTAATAGTGATCTCTTTAAACTTCCATTGCCACCTGAAATCACCCCGATTGTAATTGTTGCCCCTGAGTACAGAGCATCATTCTCGATGCAATATTGCGACCCCCTAGTGACTCTTAATTTTCAGCAGGAAGGGCACTTGAACGGTTTGTCAGTTAATGGTCCCGGTTTTAACGTCGATTTTGGGAATGATCTAAATCCGACTGGGGTCGAAGTATCAACCACTGATAGCGGAAAATTTGGCACTAGCCTCGATTATGGCAATGAAAAGGAAGGAGTCTACCCATATATTGGAACCTGGTATGGGACTAGTGTCGACCAAAAAATAGATAGCTTAGATTATTTCACCTATGATGCCACTCATCAATTTCGCACTTACATAAATCCCAATCCCAACTTTTTAGAATTACCAGCATTTCACGCGAATCCTCGAGTAAGTGCAACAATCTCGATAGCTGTCATATTCGCGACGACAATAAAAGAATTACAACCCCTTAGCGAATACATTCAAAACATAATGAATTTTATAGAAAACAGCGTAAACGAAGCAGGATCAATACTACCAGTAGCACCGGTAGCAGCACAAATGCCAATCAATACATCACCATCTCTGGTAAGCTACAGAGTCCCCTCTTTTTCTGGCTACAACGTTTTACAGCTTTTGCGCCCATCCCTACCATCTGCTATGACCCTGGACCTACTTCACCAGCAGTATGGCCCGCTGGTAGACATGGCAACCGTCGGCACGTTGCATACCAGTAAGTCTGTCATTTCTGCATACACCATCTTCTCGTTTGATGGGAGTGGGTTTACCCCGCTTCAGCCGGTGTTCGTCGATTTCTGGTTGCCCGACAATCCGATCCTTCTTAACCAGGTAGTGGTTGCAGACGAGAATGGTCACATTTCGGGAACTTTTGAAATGCCAACTCCTGATAAGGTCACGCTTGGAACTTACCTGATCTCTGCTGTCGACTACGCCTCGCTAAATAATTCGATCAATGCTGTCGCGGATGGACAGGCCACAACCCTGTCCACTTACATGGCAGGGACAACTGTAGATGTGGTCGAAGATACGATCCCACCTACGATCACGATAAACTCTCCCAGCCAAGGGCAAGTCTTCACACGCTGTGACCAGCCATTAGTCGACTTCTCGGTTACGGATGATCTGTCAGGCGTAAAAACCGTGAACTCGCTGGTGGATGGGACACCGGTAACCAGTGGAACAAGACTGGATGTTTCGTTCTGGAACCTGGGTACTCATACTTTGACGATCGATGCGACGGACAAGATGAATCTGCCATCTCATAGCGAGGTGAATTTCTCGCTTATCCCCACGATTCAGGGAGCGCGTTGTGCGCTCAGCCAATTCTACGGCCTGGGGCTGATCAAGAATCAAGGAATTTACAAAAGCCTCGATGCCAAATTAGCCGCAGCGCAAGCCTCGTTAGACGGCGGTCGCCAAAAGACAGAAGCCAATCAATTACAAGCTACCCTCAATGAACTAAACGCCCAGCAAGGAAAAGGGGTAGTTCAATCCGCTTATGCCATTCTCAATGGCGACCTGTCTGCCATTGAGAATGCGATCGGAAAATAATCTTCGAAGACATTACCACTCATCGACGTAAACCGCGATATGATATTACACTTCAGAACCGAACAAACTGGGATTCTTTCTACCGATACGAATGCTTGTGTCTTCGGCCAGACAACAAGCGGCGCCTATATCTTCGGTTGCGATTCCACTCGGATTGTACCGGCAAAATAACAACAGTTTACAATATGACAAACATGCCCCGCGAGATGATCGCGGGGCATGTTTTTTTATTATCAGAGTTGAGTTGCTGGATGGCAATGACTGGGCGCCGGAGACCCAAAATGCTCAACTCCCTAACGCGGCCAAAATTCGCCATACCCTCTCTTTTCGTTCTGCTTCAGGTAACTCTGCCAGCGCAGCGATCAGCTTCTTCATGTCGTCGTCGAAAATTGCCATATTCAGATGATCGAACCAGTCATTTTTCGGAGTCTTAAGCAACCCTGCTGCCTCGTAAAGACTTAGCAAGGGGATATCCAAAAAATCAGCCAGTTGCTTGAGTAATTCCAGGTCGATATTTCGTTTTCCACTCAGCACTTCATGGAAATGCCCAATACTACTACCACGTCCCGAGGCAATGGCCAGAGCGCGTAACGTCATGTTTTTTTGTTTGGCGTTGATTTTTACGAAAGGGAGGAGAGAATCTGCTGCTTTCATTATTTAGAAGCTCCCGCTTCGTCGAGTATAACATTAGGCGAACCCAAAATATTCATAGCTGCACTGTCAAAGCCTTGCGCTGCTCGACGATTGAGTCGATTTCCCAATCGAATTACAGATCCGCCGCCGAAGTCCGGCGGCGTTTTTCTTTCTTCACAGGGCCGGAACGCTGGACAGGATTCCCAACCCGCCCGGCTCCTTTCCGCTCCCCCTGTGCGCATCGTTTCGTCCCTTTTTCCACGCCGCTCCCAAAATGAGAGTAAAATACGCCGCTAAACACGAAGGAGGCCAAAAATGAAGCGAATCATCGTTTTAGGCGTACTGCGCAGCGGCACATCCATCACTGCCGACCTGGCGCGGGCCTGGGGCGCCTACGCCGGGGAAGAAGACGAACTCTGGACGTCCGGCGTGGACGATCCGCGCGGCTACGGCTACCTGGAGTACCTGCCCTTGCAACAACTGAACGACGAGCTGCTGGGCGGCAACGACCGGGTGCCGATCCCGAATGAGTTGCTGGCCGGGAAGGCTGCGGAGCAGGTTTATCGAGAGAAGGCCCTGCAACTCGTCCGCTCCATGGACAAGCGCGCCTCGGAAGAGAAGGCCATTGCCTGGGTCTGGAAGGACGCGCGCCTGCCCATGACCCTGCCCTTCTGGGCCAGGTTCTGGGAAGACGCCATCTACGTCGTCACCGTGCGCCACCCGGCGGAGACCGCGCTCTCCGCGGCCAAAACCGAGGGCCTGGCCGAAGACGACAGCCTGCCCTTCTCGGCTGCCTTCGCCTACTGGCAGTTCTGTATGCTCAACGTCCTTTCCTTTACGCAAAACAGCCCACGCAAGCTCTTCCTCGCCTACGACCGCCTGGTGGACGAGCCGCAAAACGAGTGCGCCCGCCTGTGCGCATTTCTGGACGAACAATGCGGCCTGCCGCCGGAGGGCGCCCCGGCGCGCATCGAGGCGATGCTGTCGCGCGTATCCAAAGGACAGCGGCACTACCATTATGGGAAATCACTGGCGGAGATGGCGTCGACGAAGGAGCAGCGCGCGCTGTACGATTTTCTGCGGGTCAAGACGAGCTATCCGGACGAGGCTTTCAACGAGGACGATTTCGCCCTCTACCCCGGCTGGCAGGAATACCTGCAATGCGTGGACGCGATGATGTCGATGACGTCCGGCTTCACAGGCGAGTGATCACTCCCATCACCACCGCTCCCAATGCAAAGGCGAGCTCCAAGTCCACCAGACAGGCAGACGAAAACGGCCAGAGCAATCCAGGTTGGATCGTTCTGGCCGAGGTTTGAAGGGGACAGGTTGCTCTTGTTCAACTTATAGACAATACAGGAGGCAAGGCAATCGATAAGCCAAAGGTGACCAGCACCAACACAGCCCAGACGATCAGGCTCTTCCAAGTGCTTTTTCCGCCGACCAGGTCAGTAAAACAGATGGCGCTGACCCACACCAAAGGGCACGCCGAAGGAGGAACCGGCCACAGGAAGCCACCAAATGCACTGCTCCCCAAGAAGACATCCTGCCCAAGCAGTATCCCGCTGAGCAGGCCAAGCACGCCCCCTGCCAACAAACCCACAAACAGGCCAGCGATCTGGAGTTCTGAAAGCGCTTTTACGCTGACCAGTACAATCGTCGCGATAGCGGCAGCGGCAGCGGCGAGGATCATAATATATGCTTGCGTTCCCTGCATTAGCGCTACAGGGACAAATTGACTGAACACATAAGATACGCCTGCCACAGCCCCCACTGCTGCCGGAAGGGCAAGTATTCCACCGAGAATGCCCCTGCCCCAAGTGCGGCTGAAATACAGGCTTATCAACAGCGGGCTGATCAACACTGCGCCAACACCGAGCACCACTGCCCAGACATAGGAAAACTCACTGGGATGAGGAACGGCGCCAAAGACGCTCATCGTCTCCTCTAGATCCAAACCAAGGGCAGATATCAACGGCAGCAAGATTCCCCCGATGAACAACAGACCGCAAATCCAGGCCAGCAACAAGCGTTTGAGGGAGGTAAATCCTGAATATTCCGTCTTCTCCAAAGGTATCGACATGGCAAGCTCTC
>JBJKRF010000024.1:0-11865 GCA_046704785.1 Anaerolineales bacterium
CCGGCACGAGACAGAAGAAAATCCAGCGCAAATCTTTCTGCGCTACTCTTGGTGAACCGCCGGATGCGGACCCGCATGTCCGGTGGTGTGAGAGGGAGCGGTTAGCCGCCGCTCCCTACTCGATTAAGAATGAGTGGAGTGTTTTTTGTGCATCCCCGAAGGCTGGCCTAGGCCAGCAGGTCTGTCTTGACGTTCCCATCCGGCGGTGGGTAGGCCTGCATGAAGGTTTCACGCTGGCCCCACATGCTGGTGACGATTGCCATGAAGCCACTGCGTATCCGGCCGCCTTCCTGGGAGGCATGGCAGGCGCTGGCATCTTCCTTGACCTTGGTCACCGCGCCGATGTCGATGCGCGCATGGGTGGGGAATTCCACATTGGCAAAATCGAGCAGGTTGATGTCGTTGTTGCGCCCCCATTTCGTGGGGTCTTTGCCGAGGAGCGGCAGCAGCCGCACGGCGATTTTAAAGAGTTTACGGGGAATGGTGTGGAAGTAGAGACGGCCTGGTTTGAACGGCGCACCGGCTTCAGGGTGGAAGGAGGCGTCGTCGGCTTTTTCGAAGGCCAATACGGTGGCTTTGTGGATGTGGATGTGGTCGGGGTGACGGTATCCGCCGATCGGGTCGAAGGTCAGGACGACCTCCGGCTGCAATTCGCGGATGTATTTCACGACTTTCCCGGCGACCTCGTCTACAGAATGCATGACTTGCGCGTTTGGGTGTTGGTTGTCGGGCGTGCCGGGCATGCCGGAATCGCGATAGTCGAGGAAGAAAACATCTTTGAGACCGAGTTTGCTGGCAGCGCAGCGCAGTTCACTTTCGCGTAGTTCGGCAATATCTTTGAAGCCTTGCATGTATTCCGGGTCGACCGTACCGACCTCTCCGCGTGTGGCGCAGATCAGATAAACATCACAACCTTTTTCTGCATAGAGGGCCAATGTGCCACCCATGCCAAATGTTTCATCGTCGGGGTGTGCAAGTACCGCTAAAAGGACAGTATTTTTATTCGTCATTATGACCTCCATACAAAAAATTGTACTGTATGCATCCAGACAATGCAAATGGGTTGGTGGAGAACAGACCTGCATATTTAATCCATAGAATTTTCACAGTGATTGTTTATCATCAAGCTCGGTCATTCAACAAGGGATCAAATTCTTGATTGGTAAAGGACAACTCACATGAAAAAAAGAGTTATTGCCATCCTGATCGTTTCGATGCTGCTTTTGGCCGCCTGTGGCACGGCTCAAGCTGCATCCCAGGCGGGAGCGCCAGCGAGCACCCAGGCTGCCTTGCAGCCCCAGAGTCCGGCGGGCACACAACCGCCGGGCGGTCTATCCATCACCCAGCTTGCCGTCGGTACGATCAAATTGGACGGTACCGACCAGGCGCTGACGGCTGCCGAGGCGACCCAACTCGTTCCGCTCTGGCAGGCTTTGGGCACCATCGAGAGCAATGCCTTCCCGCAGCGTGGGCAACAGCAGCAAGGGAACGCGACGCCGCCCGATTTCAGCGCGGTTCAAGGGCAGATTCAGGCCCAGGTCCAACAAATTCAGGCTGCCATGACAACCGATCAGTTGCAGGCCATCCAGAATATGCAACTGACCCCGCAGGATATTCAGACGACCTTGCAGCAGGAAGGCATCAGTATGGGCGGCTTCCAACGTGGAAATGGCAATGGGACCTTCCAGCCGCCGCAGCGGACGCCGTCTGCCAATGGGACGCCGGGTCCCCGTGGACGTGGTGGCTTCTCTGGGGGCGGTACGCCCCGCGCCGGGTTCGGACAGCGTGGCGTGGACTTTGTCCCGCCTGACCTGATCAATGGGCTGGTGCAGTATTTGCAAAAGATCGCCGGTTCTTGACCGTCTGCTACGGGTGGGCCATACACCCTCAAGGTGTATGGCCCACCCGTTTAATAGGGGAAAGTTCTCCTCTGTTTTGTTCCGTTCACTCTGATGAGCCAAAATAGAAGCAAGCCCCGTTTTCTATTCCCTTGGGGGCAAACTTGAGTTATATTAACTAAATCTTTGCAAGGCCTTAACTCCGGTTTAACCATCCGCGTCTACCATTGTGCGATAAAGAACATCTCTGCCGGTGTCCAACAGGAAGAGGGACGCGGACGAGAATTTTGTATTGGCTTGAACCGGAGAGTGCGCCTTGGGTAGTATACAAATCGAACCGTTCTTAGAGCAGGAGCAGTGAGATTTAATGGTGTCTTCAAAGCGGAAGTCTCCGGCGAATTCAGCTTTCAGGAAAGGTTTCTTTTCTTCCCGCCATATCGACTGGACGGCTTATCTCTTCATCCTTCCTGCTTTCGTCATCCTCGGTTTGTTCCACATCTTCCCAGTTTTCTACGCAATCGACATCAGCCTGAAGACGGGGCCGATCACGAAGTTCAAATTCGTCGGCCTGCAGAACTACGTGCACGCGCTGACAAACGGTGATTTCTGGAGCGCGCTGCTCAATACGTTTTCCTTTGCGCTGATGACCATCTTTATTGCCATCGCGTTAGGGCTGCTTTTTGCCTATCTGCTTTACCAGCGCGTGCGCGGTCAGGCCGTCTATCGCACGATCTACTTTCTGCCCTACGTACTTTCCACCGTTGGCTCCTCCGTCATTTGGGCCTGGATTTTCGATCCCAGCAGTGGGCTGGTCAACATGATTTTCAAAGGGGTGGGATTGCAACCGCTGCGTTGGTTGATCGAACCGGTGGGCGTCTTCCAGTTAATCGGTCGGCAGTTCGACATCTCCGTCCCGGCCTGGATGCAGGGCCCCAGCCTGGCCTTGGTTGCCATCGCCATCTTCACCATCTGGCAGACGGTCGGCTACGACATCGTCATTTTCCTTGCGGGGCTGACCAATATTCCCGGCGAAATCTACGAAGCGGCGCGCATGGATGGCGCCGATAGTCTGCAATTGTTCCGGTTTATTACTTTTCCGCTGCTTTCGTCCACAATGTTCTTCGTCCTGGTTATTTCGATCATTGGTTCCTTTCAATCCTTCAACCAGATCTATGCGATGAACGCTGCCGCCGCGCAGACGTTGGGCGGTCCGTTGGGGACGACGAGCACCCTGACGGTCTATATGTTCGACCAGTTGTACAGTTACTCGAACTACGGCTATGCCTCCACCATCGCTGTCTTGTTGTCTGTGCTGATCTTGATCTTGACTTTGGTCAATTTCCACTTCGTCGGTCAACGGACGGAAGAATGGGAGTCTGGGGCATGAATATCGTATTTAATACCGACCGATTGCTCGCCCTCCTGCGACGCCTGCTTTTGCATCTGGTGCTGATTGCCGGCGCACTTTTTGCGCTCTTTCCCTTTGTTTGGATGGTGCTGACCTCGTTGAAGAGTTATATCGAAGCCTCCGCCGCACAGAACTTCTTCCCCACGCACTGGTTGTTCTCCAACTACATGCAGGCCTGGAACCAGGTGGGGCTGTTTCCACGCTACTTTGCCAATACGATCTTCATCGCAATTGTGACAACGTTGGGCGTCCTGGTGACCTCCTCGCTGGCGGGCTACGCTTTCGCCCGCATGCGTTTTCCTGGTCGGGATGCTCTGTTCATCCTCCTGCTCTCGACCATGATGGTGCCTTTCGAGGTGACTCTGATTCCCAACTTCATCATGATGCGGCAGTTGCACTGGATCGACCGCTACGAGGCGCTTATCATCCCCTGGACTGCCAGCGCCTTCAGCATTTTCCTGCTGCGCCAGTTTTTTCGAGCCATTCCCCAGGAACTGTACGATGCCGCCGTCCTCGACGGGTGTACCCATCTGCAGTTTTTGTGGACGGTTGTCTTGCCGCTTTCGATGCCGGCGCTCGTTACCAGCGCCCTCTTCACCTTTTTAGGAAGTTGGAACTCGCTGATGTGGCCGCTGCTGGTGACGAATAATCCCCAAATGCGCCCGTTGCAAGTCGGCATCACGTCCTTCATTACAGATGCCGGTACGGAAGTGCAATACCTGCTGGCGGCTGTGACCATTAGCGTCATTCCTGTGATCCTGCTTTACTTCTTCCTGCAGCACTGGTTCATCGAGGGGGTTGCACGGGTTGGAATACGAGGTTGACGAAGGAGGCGACCGATCAGTTTATTTGCGACATCCGAAGGCCCAAGCACTGGATGACGGATCGGCTGTTGTCAGCGCCGATTTGAGTGTCGTCCGACAGTCTGGTAAATCGCATACCCAACCACCAAAACGCTTTACGATCCATCAGAAAAGGAGAAGTTCATGAAAGGGAAAACCTTACTCAGCTTGTTTATCCTGTTGATCCTGCTGTTGTCGGCGTGTGGACCAACGCCAACTCCGGCTGCGCCGGCCCAAACGCAGGCCCCTGCCGCCGCCACGACTGCGCCGACGGTCGCCGCCACGATGGCCCCAGCCGAGACGGCTACCGTGGCTCCGCCCCCGACTGCCACGTCGGAGCCGACCATTACTCCTGCGGCCAACGCCATCTAGATTCAGTTCTGGCACGGTCAAAGCGGGTTTCAGGGGCAGGTGCTGAACAACCTGGTCAATCAGTTCAATTCCACCCATCCTGATATCTTCGTGACCGCCACGTTCCAGGGCACCTACTCCGACCTCTACAAGAAGGTCACCGCTGCGATTGCCGGCGGCACCCCGCCCGACCTGGCCATTGCCTATCAGAATGATGTCTCGAATTACATTGCCAACGACGCCGTCATCCCGTTGGACGATTTGATGAAAGACCCGCAGATTGGTTTTAGCGCGGACGACATGAAGGACATCTATCCGGCGTTCATCGACCATTATCCCCAGGCAAATAACCAGGTCTATAGCATGGCGTTCATGCGCAGCATGGAAGTCATGTATTACAACGTCGATATGTTGAAAGCTGCCGGATTCTCGCAGCCGCCCACCACCTGGGATGACTTTATGAAAATCTGTGCTGCGGTCAGTAAGCCGCCGGACACCTATTGCTACGAGATGAACACAGATGCATCGCGCTTTGCGAACTGGGTTTGGAGCCGCGGCGGCGATATGCTCAGCCCGGATAGCAAGACGGTCGCTTTCAATTCCCAGGCCGGCCTGGACTCACTGGATTGCCTCAACCAACTGTTCCAGAATAAATATGCCACTGTGATTGCCAAGCCCTTCCAGGACCAGACGGACTTTTCGTTGGGCAAGATCGCCTTCACCTTCGGTTCAACCGCCGGCTTGCCGTATTACAAGCAGGCCATCGACCAGGCCGGGGACGTTTCGAATTGGAGCATCGCCCCTGAGCCGCACACCACGCCCAATCCGGTCGTGGACGCCTATGGCCCCAGTGTGACCATCTTCAAGACGACCACCGATAAGGAACGCGCTGCGTTTACTTTCCTGAAATGGTTGATGAGCACCGACGCCAATGCGACCTGGGCAAAATCGACGTACTATTTCCCGGCACGTCAATCGACCAAAGCGGCTCTGTCTGACTTCATCCAGAGTTCCCCGCTTTACGGGCAGGCTTTCGACTGGCTGCAATATGGCCGCCAGGAACCGACGTTGGCTGCCTGGAATCCAATTCGCGGCTACATCGCGGATGCCCTGACTGCCATTGCCAACGGAGCGGCCTCGCCGCAAGACGCGCTGAACACCGCAGCCGATAAATCCAACGCGGCACTGGCCGGCCAATAGTCAGCCGGACGGTTTTTAGCTGAAATAGCGCATACCGTTCACAACGAAGCCCCCGGCAAGGTCATCCGACCGCCGGGGGCTTCTCTATAAAATCTTCACTGTTACTACTCAGCCGTATCTACGGCTAAGAAAGTCGGGATAAAAGGCGCGCCAATCAAAGCATGGTAAAGGGCATCGAGGATGGGCTGGTCATTTTTGTAGGCAGTGGAGATGTAGCTGCGCACTTGACAAAAGGCGGTTGAACCGGCCTCACTGCGAAAGCAGCCAGAGATTTTCTCTTTCAGTTTGGCCATACGGATATCCCGTTCGGCCTGGTTATTGTCAAACGGCACCTTAAAATCATACATAAATGCCAGCACTTTGTCGGGGTGGTTCCTCAGGCGATCCAGCAGGTTCTTGGCAAGGGTCTGTTTGATCCGACCTCGTTTTCGGGGCTGTTCTTCTGTGCGCGGTGGAGGCGGGTTGGCCGCCAATCCTTTGGCGACGATTTGATCATAACGTTCTTGGAAGTCAACCAGTTGCTGGGAAGAAAGGGCCGGTTGCCCGATGGCTTGGGCAGCTTCGACAGCCTGCTTGATCTCGGTCAACAGCTTGAGCATGGCCTGAGCCCAGTCCTGGAGATAATTCTCTACCAGGAAGATCAGTTCGCGCAGGATGTGAGCCCCGCACAAGCCGTGCTTCGCTTGCTGATACTGCAAATAGGCCTTCCAGTAATCGTGGATGCACCAGCCGACGCGGTTGGGCAAGATGCCAATCGCATCCATGGCTTCTTTGCCTCGCTTGGCATGCATTTCGAAGTAGGTCACCAGCGCGGTACTGGCTGAATGCAGCCATTTCAGCCCGCTCACATGCATACCAGTTTCATCAAAATGCACTGCTTCTTCGGTTTGGGTCAGGTATTTCTTCACTTTATCCATCACTGGCGTTACTTCCTGGGCAACTTCTGCCACTGCCGCCACAACCGTCCCTTCCGACACCGGCTGACCATACAGGTCTTCCATGATCTCTGTGGTTCGCTTCAGTGGCACATACTGGTAGATGTTGAAATACACCATCTGGGCTCGTATTCGTGGCCCGTATTGTGTCTCTTGGTCGATCCCCGCTGGAAACTCTCCTCGATTGACCTTCCCACACTGCGGACACCCCTTGATCTCTGCCCGATGTTCTGTCACTTCCAACTCCACTTTCTCGGGTAGATCGAACATTTGCCGCTTCTCATAGGCTTCCGCTTTCACCCCTTCCAAGCTCGCCTGGCAGCCACGACAGCGTGTTACCTCATGAACCACTACCTGCTTGGCCTCAGCCACCATTTCCAGCCGATGTCCCTCATGCCCATCCTGTCCACCACTCTTCTTCCCACTCTTGTGCCGCATTCCATGCCTGCGCGGCTTTTTCAAACCATCACTCGTTGGAAGTTTGCTGCTGTTGTGGCTGTCCTTGTTCAACCGCGCTTCCAGTGCCTGGATCTTGGCTGCCTGCATTTGATACAGCGCCACCAACTCCATGAACAGCCTTAACTACCGCCTCCTCGCCCTCGCGATAGGCTGCTCGTACTTCCTCCGGCGTCGGCAGATGAGCTTCAGTCATATCTTCCACAATAACCAGTGTTTGTTTGAACTACACTAATTTTCTGTTAGAGCCCAATTCGGGCTGAGTAGTAACTCTTCACTGATCTATTTCGCTACTTTGAAATTGAAGTGGTTGCTGCCCAATCGTCCGCGCAGTGAAAGCCACAAGGGCAACACCATTTCCATGCCGCGCGCAGCGGTGATATTGCCCAGGTCGATGACGCTTTTCCATCCGAACCAATCGACCAGAATAAGCGTAACGGTGGCCTTGGCGTCGGCGTTGTTGCCGCAGATGAAAACATCATGCGGCTCTTTGATGAGTTCGGGGTGGACCATGATTTCACAATTCATTGTGTTGAGCGCTTTGACCACGTTCACCAACGGGTGGGCGCGCTGAATCTGTTCGGCCAACGAGTCCGTGTTGCAGACGGTCAGGATGGGCGCGCCATGCGAGAAGTCCAGCGGGTTCGACACGTCGACCAGCACCTTGTCTTTGAGATTCGCCGTCCCGGCGTGTTGCAGCGCCGAGAGTGAGCCCATACCTGATGTGCAGTTGAACAGAACCTCGCCATACTCGGCAGCCTCGGCGAACGTGCCTTGCGAGGCGCGGTGCCCGGCGGCGCGTACCCACGCGCGGCCCTTCTCATTGTCCGCGGTGCGTGAACCCATGCGGACGTTGTGCCCCAGGTCTACCAGACGATTGCCGATGGTCTGCCCGACGATACCGGTGCCTAAAATGCCGATGTCCATAAAAGAACGCTCCTATTGCTCTTCGGAATGGAAAATTTTAAGTGGGGTTGGTGGATTGGCGTTGGATGTGGCGATCTCAGTGAGTCTTGAAGAATCAAGTTTACTACATTTGAGCAGGGAACGTCCATTGCAACCGTCATGCCGACCCACAAAGAGCCAAGTTGACGCCTCTGTTCATCGCGGTTATGATTTGTGCCCATGAGCGAAGCCCGACGTTCCGCTTCTCAACCTGTGGAGAAGTTGCTGCATACCAAGTTGATGCCGCCTCACTTGCACGCCAACCTGCTGCCGCGCCCGGAATTATTGGCGCGCCTGGATGTGACGTTGGCCCGCAAATTGACGTTGGTGATGGCCCCCACCGGCTTTGGCAAAACGACCCTGGTACGTATGTGGATCGGAGCGCGGGATTTCCCCTCCGCCTGGGTCACGCTCGACGAAAACGACAATGACCCGGTGCGTTTCTGGACCTATGTGACGACGGCGTTGCGCAATCTGGATTCCAGTGTGGGGAGGGCGATGCTGGCGGCTTTGAGTTCATCCCAACCGCCGGCCCTCTCCACTGTTTTGACATTGCTGATCAACGAACTCTCCAGGCTTTCTCGGCCCTGTGTGCTGGTGCTGGAAGACTATCATGTGATTAGCGTGGCGGAAATTCACGCGACGGTTTCGTTTTTGTTGCAACATTTGCCTGACACCTTGCATCTGGTCTTGCTCTCGCGCACGGCACCGGAACTCCCCTTGGGTATTTTACGGGCCCGTGACGACTTGGTCGAAATCGACGCCGCCAGCTTGCGCTTCAGCCTGCCTGAGACGCAGGCTTTTTTGCGAGAAACCCTGCCGATGGCGCTCCCGGCTGCGGCGCTGGCGCGACTCCAGGAACGCACCGAGGGCTGGGCCGCCGGCCTGCGCCTGGTGGCGCTCGCCCTGCAAAGCAGGCGCTATTCTGAAGAAACGGAACAATTCATCCAGGAGTTTTCCGGCGGCCATCGCTATGTGGCCGATTACCTTATCCAGGAGGTTTTCGAGGGGCAAAGCCAGGCCGTCCAGGCTTTTTTGTTGCAGACCTGCTTCCTGAACCGCCTGACGGGGTCGCTCTGCGATTCTATAACGGAAGGCGGCGACGGGGCGTCTGTGTTGGAACAACTCGAAAGGGAAAACCTGTTCCTTGTGCGGCTGGAGCATACCGGCGAAAGAGTCTGGTACCGCTATAGCCCCTTGTTTGCCGAATCCATGCAAACGTTGGCCCGCCAGCGTTTGGGGGAGGCCGGCGTCCGTTCTGTTTTTGAAAAGGCAAGCGCCTGGTACGAGTACCAACAGTTGTACGATGACGCCATCGAGACTGCCTTGAGGGCCGGGTTGTTCGAACGGGCTATGGCGTTGATCGAGACGTTTACCAAGATATACAGCCTGAGCGAAATGTATACGCTCAACCGCTGGATGGAGCGCATTCCCACGCCCCTCGTTTTGCAGCATCCGCAGGTGTGCCTGGTTTACGCGCAGGTGCTCCTGTTTACGCTCGACCGCTTCTCCCCGGCGACTGCGGCGCGTATGGAGCCCTTCTTGAACGCGGCGCAGGAGTCCTGGCAGGCGGATGAAAATGAAGCCGGGGTGGGCGCTGTGCTGGCGTTACGCGGCATGATGTTGTTATGGCAGGGGGATTTTCAGAAAGCTTCTGATTGTGTCTACCAGTCGTTGGAGAAGCTGCCTGAACAGGATGTTTTCTGGCGGGGTATCAGTTTGTTGAACGCCGCGGCAGCCGAGTTGCAAGGTGGGCAGATCGTGAGCGCTCAAGACCGCATCCTGGAAGGTCGGGCCCTGTTGGGCGCTTCGCAGAATATGCACGGTCTGTTGGCTGCTACGCAAATGATGGCCGAACTCTTTTATCTGCAGGGCGACCACGAGCAGGCCGTGCAGATCAGCGAGCAGATTATTGCCGATGCGGTTGGGGACGATTCGATGTTGGACGACCAGGGGACGGCGCATCTCACCTTGGCAAATGTGGCTTACGAGCAAAACGACCTGGAAACGGCCGAGGAGCATGCGCGGCAGGCCCTGGATTTTGGCGAACAGCGCGCCAACGAAGTGTTGTGGGCGGCGGCGACCGTCCGGTTGGCTGCCATCTGGGCGGCGCGCGGCGAGATGGAAAAAGGCCAGGAGATGCTGAAATCTCTGTCGGCGCGTTTGCAAAATCCGGTGGCGCTGCGCGATATACAGGATGCACAGGCTTGGCTTGCGTTTCGCGCTGCTGCGCCTGAATCCCTGGACGGCGAATGGACGCTGATCCCTGAGGGCGATGCCCCGATTTTCTTCTTGCGTAAAGAGCAGCAGGCTTTTCTCCTGGCGCGCCTGCGAATCGCCGAAGGCGCGCCGTCCGAGGCACTGAGATTGCTGCAGCCCTACCTGGCGGATGCTGCCCGACAGGGCCGCGCGCGTAGCCAGGTGATGGCGTTGTGCCTCACGGCGTTGGCGCATCAGGCTGCTGGCGCGTCGATCGAGGCCGGGCAAACGCTTGCGCAAGCCCTGTCCATTGGGCGGGAAAAGGACTTTCGACGCCTGTTTTTGGATGAAGGGAGGCTGCTGGCGGGCCTGTTGCAAGATGTGCTTCCCAGGCTGTCCAAGCGCAGCCTTAGCCTGTATACCACTACTCTGTTGCATCTCTTCCCTGCTGAGATGCTTGCCTCGCTGCGGCCTTTGTCCGATTCGTCGGCGTTGGTCGAACCCTTGAGCGGGCAAGAAATGCGTGTACTGCGTCTGCTCGTGGCAGGCCTGTCGAACGCCGAAATTGCACAGGAGTTGGTCGTCTCCATCAATACGATCAAAACGCACGTCAAGAGCATTTACCGCAAATTGAACGTCAAGTCGCGTGACGAGGCGCGTGAAGCGGCGCAGGAGTTGAAATTGGTGTGAGACCATTCACCCAGGCCGGCTCTCGTGAAAAGACGGTTCACCCTCCGAATCACCCGCCAGGGGTGAAGCTTAAAATTCCTGAGCGGCCTACAATGTGCACAGTTCGAGCCGTGAAGACAAAAGAGCTCGAAACGTCACTTGGAACAGGATGCTGAAAATGACACAACGATCAATTCTCGCCGGGACGAACCCAACCGTGATTATCAAGGCCGGCCTGGACGTCAGCGTAAAAGGCCACGAAAGTGACCTGGTTATGGCAGAGACGAGTGGCCGGTGGGGCCTAAAAATCGAAAAACACAGCGCTTCCGAGTTTGCTCGCGCCCGGGCGGCTGTTGGCGAGCATGTGCTCTTCGATTTGCGTTTCAAAAAACCTTCGCCGGCCTCTCTCGCCGGGGAGTATGGGAGTGAGGAAGATGGTGAAGTCATCGAGGTTCATATGGGCGGGAGCGGCGAGGTGTTGGTGCCGGTTGGGGCCAACGTCAAGGTGTACGCCGGAAAGAATATTGCCGTCCAGGGGGTGCAGGGTCAGGTGGATGGCTACGCCGGTCTTCGCTTGAGCTTTCGGGAGGTCGATCTTCTTGGGCATGCCTCGGCGGGTGGAACGATGGAATTGGACTGCCAGCGTATGCTGGGCGAGGAGACCGAGTTTAAAGCGGGGGGCGATCTGCGCTTCCGCATCCGCGATCTGACCAGCGCTTACGTGCGCGTCAAGGATTTGGGTGGGTATTGGGAAGCCCGCATTGGCGGGGGCGAGAAATCTGTCTATTTGAAATGTGGCGGCGACGTGACGCTCGTCACCGATCAGAAGGTCGAGCCGCTGCCGCCGCATTATATTTTAGGGAAAATCGAGAAGCCCGCGACGGCTTGATCTGGCAAATTTCGGCACGGTTCAGATGTGAGAAAAAGCACCTTTACAAATTAGAGACAGGTAGCCACTGAACGGATAAGATTAAGTTGTTGTACAAAACTTATCAGACAAGAGGCTACCTGCGATGACAGTT
>JBJKRF010000025.1:0-9951 GCA_046704785.1 Anaerolineales bacterium
CACCGCTTCCGATGGTTGGCATCAGCGCCGGCGGTAGAGGTCGCGTGAAAGGGGCGCGTCCGCTGGGCTGGGTTACCTTCAGGGGAAATATTGTACCTGATAATCCCTTATAGATGAAGGGAATTGATTGCCCGCACGTATACCCATCACGGGCATAATATCAACCGAACAGACGGGGCAGACCTTTCATGCCGGTTTTTTGCAGGGTTTTCATCAGCTTTTGTGTTTCGCGGAATTGCTTCATCAGGCGATTCACAGCCTGGACTTGCGTGCCCGAGCCGGAGGCGATACGGCGGCGACGGGAGGCATTCAACACATTGGGGTGGCGACGCTCGCGTATCGTCATGGAACTGATGATGGCTTCCGTCTGTTTGAAGTTCTTTTCGATGTCACGTGGATCCATCGACTTGGCCGCCTGGCCCAACTGACCCGGCAACATCTCGATGATCTGGCTGAAGGGCCCCAGTTTGCGCACCTGGCGCATCTGGTCGAGAAAATCTTCCAGGTTGAAATCGCCCTTCAGCATCTTCTCGGCCTGTTCCTGGGCCGCCTGCTCGTCGAAGGCAGCCTCGGCCCGCTCGATCAGGCCGATCATATCGCCCATGCCCAGGATACGCGAGGTCAGGCGCGACGGATCGTAGGTTTCCAGGGCATCCAGCTTTTCGCCGGTACCCAGGAACTTGATGGGGACCCCCGTCACAGAACGGATAGAGATGGCCGCCCCACCGCGCGCGTCACCGTCCATTTTGGTCAGAACCAGGCCGGTGATCGCTACCGTGTCCCGGAAGCCCTCGGCGATGGGCAAAGCTTCCTGGCCGATCATCGCGTCCACCACAAGCAGCACCTCCACCGGCGAGACTTTCTTCTTGATGGCGCGCAACTCGTCCATCAACTCCTGGTCGAGTTGGGAACGACCGGCGGTATCGACAAGCACCACGCTGTAGCCGCCTTTGCGGGCCTGGTCGAGTGCATAAGCAGCCAGTTCCGGCGGTTTCTTTTTTATATCGGTGATGACCGGCACTTCCACCCGCTCCCCCAGTTGCTGTAACTGCTGGATGGCCGCCGGGCGGTACGGATCGCCCGCCACAAGCATCACGCGCTCACCACGCGAACGCAGTAGCCGGGCCAGTTTACCCACTTGCGTGGTCTTACCGGAGCCCTGCAAACCGACCAACAAAATCACACGCGGTTTCGGACCCGAAAGGTTCAGCGGCTGCGGTTCGCCAAGTGTGGCGATGAGTTCTTCGTTGACGATCTTGATGACCTGTTGGCCCGGATTCAGCGCCTTGGAAACCTCTGCACCGACGGCACGCTCGCGCACGCGTGCGACGAAATCCTTGACAACCGAGTAATGCACGTCGGCCTCGAGCAGGGCCAGGCGCACTTCGCGCATGGCAACGTCTACGTCGGCTTCGCTCAACTTGCCGCGACGGCGCAAATTGTTGAAAACCTGGTTCAGGCGGTTGGTAAGATTTTCGAACACGGCTATTCCTTACTCAGACAGGCTAACGAGGGTCGACGGTCCATCAGTGCAGCAATATCAGGAACTCTTCATATCCCAGAAAACGGACAGGATTGTAGCGGGAAAGCAGGTCGCGGTCAAGGGAGCGCCAGGCGTTTGACCGCCAGCAGGGTCATATCGTCTGCCGGTGGATCGCCGGCCAGGAACTTGTCCACGCGACGGTCGATCGCTTCCAACAGGGCGCGCGCTGTCGACGCTTTGGAGGTGGTCAGCACTTTGATCAGGCGCTCTTCGCCAAACTCTTCACCAGTCGGAGAGAAGGCCTCGGTAATGCCATCGGTATAGAAGATCAGGGCGCTGCCCACGGCAAGCTGGATGCTGCGCTGGGTCATCTCTGGGTTCTCGACCGCGCCCAGTGCAATGCCGGTGCGCGTCAGACGTTCGATGACCTCCCCGGCGTGCAGCACCAGCGGCGGGTTGTGCCCGGCGTTGGCATAGGTGAACTCGGCGGTCTGGATGTCGAGCACACCATACACAGCGGTGACGAACATCCCTTGCTGGCAATCCGGATAGAGCAGGTCGTTCACCTGGCGCAAAGCCGCAGCGGGCGAGTCCGTCTGTAAAACGGCGGCGCGCACCAGGGTGCGGGTGAGCGCCATGAACATCGCTGCCGGAACGCCCTTATCGGCCACATCGGCGATGAACAGGCCTACGCGTCCATCCGGCAATTCGATCACGTCATAGAAATCGCCGCCCATCTGGCGCGCCGTCCGCCAACGAGCCGAGAGATCCCATCCGGGAATCGTAGGCAGCTTGTCGGGCAGGAAGGTGGTCTGAATTTGCTGCGCCAACTGGATTTCCGTCTCCAGGCGCTCTCGGGCGACCATCTCTTTCTGGAACAGATCGTTTTGAATCGAAAGCGCGATCTGCTGCGCGATGCCGTTGAGAATTTCAAGACGCCGGCTGCGGAAACGTCGCCCGCCGACGGCTTCCTCCACCAACAACACGCCAAAAATTTCCCCTTTGACCATCAACGGCAAAGCCACCAGCAGGCGATCATCGCTCTGGACGGCCTGCTCCACCCTGTCGGGAGGGCAGGGCCGGATTTCAAGCCAGTTTTCCGGGCCGAGGTGCGCCTCCTGGCAGAGGACGGTTTGGGCCTGGTCGAGAGCCGTCTGCAATAGAGGAAATTCCTGGGGCGCAAGCGGACGCCAGACATGCGGGCGCGCTTCCTCCGGGAGGCCATACGCCTGCGTGGGTTGGAATAACTCGTTGGCCGCATCCCAGCGATAGACCGCTGCCCGCTCCACACCAACCAGGATGGGCATGATACGGACGATCGTCCCGAGGATTTCGTCCAGGTCCGACAGGCTGACCACTGCCTGGGCGACTTGCAACAGCGCCGCCGAGGCATACGCCTGCTCCTGGGCCGAGTCGTACAGGCGGGCGTTTTCAATCGAGACGGCCGCATAGCTGGCGAACGTCGTCGCCATGGTATGCGCTTCATGCCCGTAGCGCCCCGACGTGTGATGCACCAAGGTCAGCACACCAACGGCCTGTTCGCCGATGCGCAGCGGCACGGCAATGGCAGAATGTTCGGGGCCAAAGCCGTGCGCCAGCGCAGACGGGCCCAACGGATCGCCCAATTTGCGTATCACCGGCTGACGGGCCAACAGCGCGGTCGTCAGGTAAGCGCTGGCCTCGGGATGTTCCATGCGGGCGCGTTCCAGGTCGAGAGCGCGAGCGCCGTGCACGGCAGCGCAATATATGTCGTCCTCGTCCAGCAGCCAAATTGACGCAACGTCGGAGGGCAGGTTGCGTTCGAGTTCGGTCAGGATCGCGTCCAGCACCTGATCGAGGCTGGCGTTGGCAGACAGCAACACGGCCACTTCACGCAGGCTATCTCCCACCTGGCGCCGCCACTGTTCGGCGCGGTAGAGATCGGCATTTCGCACCGCAACCGCAATGATGTCGCCGAGGGCCTCGAAGAGCATCTGGTCCTGCGCCCCGAACGCATTGAGGCGGTCAGACTGCACGTCGAGCACGCCGTAGACCTGTCCGTTGAAAATCAGCGGGATGGTAATCTCTGAGCGCGTATTGGCGGGCGGCAGGGGCGAGGGCCGGTAACGCGGCTCCTTCTCCACATCGTTTGCCAACACCGGATGACCGTTGCGCGCCACCCAGGGGATCAAACCGTCCGGATCGTCCAGGTCGATGACGTAACCTTCCAGCGCCGCTGAGCGCGCGCCGCTGCCGGCCTCGTAATGAATCTGGCGGCGGTTGGGATGCACCGTAAACAAGTGCACGTGCGGATATTCAAAGCGTTGATGCAGGAGCGTAGCCACTTCCTGCATCAAATCGCGCAGATTCAAGATCGAGGCAATTTGCTTGCTGACTTCCGCCACCGCGCGCATCTGGTCGGCCTGACGGCGCAGGTCGCTGTACAAATGGGTGCTTTCCACCGCCACGGCAATGTTGTCGGCCAAGGCGCGCAACACCAGCAAATCGTAAGGATGGAAGGCATTCAACTGGTCGGACTGGATATCGAGCACCCCCACCACACGTTCCTCGAATTTGAGCGGGATGGCCAGTTCCGAACGGGTTTCGGACAGACTCTCCAGGTGACGGAAGCGCGGCTCAGAGCGTACATCGTTGCTCAAAATCTCCTGCCCCGTCTGAGCCGCCGACCCGACCAACCCCTGGCCCAGTTCGGCACTAAAAGCCAGGGAGCGTGGCCGGCCTCGCCGGCGTGTGACTCCTCCCACGCTGGAACGAAAATCGAGCGAGGCCTGTTCCTTTTCAAGCGTAAAGATCGCGACATAATAAAATTTAAAAGTCGATTGGATCAACCGCGTGACGCGCTGCGACAGGTCATCCAGGTCATGCTCGTTGGCAATCTGCTCGCTGACGGTGCGCACCAACTCCAGTTGCCCGATGCGCCAACGCTCGACAGTGATCCGGTGCCAGGCGATCAGAGCAATGGAGGCTGTGCGCGCCAACCCCTCCAGGAATCCCAAATCACGACGGGTGAATTTTTTCCCGTTGGGACGACGAATTTCCAACACGCCCAGGCGCGTCTCCTCGTGATGAAGCGGAACGGCCACGATAAAGTCCTCGTTGGCCTGCTGCCTGACGGTTTCACCCGTTTCGTGAGCAAAACGCATCATCTCCGTAGGCGGTTCAGGGGAGAAGAGCGATTCCAACCAGTTGGGCAGCCGAAACGAGTTCTCGTTGAGCCACAGGGAAACCTGCCCATCCACTAATGTGGAGGCTGTATCGAGCAACAAATCGCGCTGCTGCGCCAACGTCGTCAGAGACAGAATATGTTCCCCCAGCCGCAGTAAATCCTGCCAGTTCGGACGCTGCCGGACGGACGACGCAGGGCTGAGAAATTTCGTCAACACCAACAGGTTGCCCTGCTCGGAGTCGTCACGGTATTCCACCCGGTCCATCAGCTTGCGCATGAAAAACAGGCCCAGCCCGCCAACCTGGCGCTCTTCCAGGCTCGCACGAGTATCGGGATCGGCCACCGTGGAGGGATCGAAGGTCTTTCCCCAGTCGCGCAGCGCCACCTTGAAAGCTCCCCGTGTGGAGATGGTGGAGACTTCTATACGGCCATCGGGGACGCCCTCATAAGCATGTTCGATAATGTTGGAGCAGGCCTCGTCTACGGCCAGTTGGGCGTTGTAGACTGCCTTTTCATCCATCCCGGCCTGACGGGCGGCAGCCGCCACAAAATCGCGGATGGGGTCGAGGTTCTCGAATTGGGCAGAAAAAACCTGGGTTGGCATAATCAAAGCAAAGGGGGAAAAGGAAAGAGCCGCTTGACCTGTTCCGTCAGAGCGGCCTGAATTTCAAGGTACGGCATCCTGTTCCTTTGTCCGAGACAAAGGGCCTCGTTTCGGGTCGTTAGAAATATATCTTCCCAGTAAGTTGGAAAAGGATGGGGATGTACAGGCGGCAAAGCCGTCCGCACACTCCCGTTTCCCTTGTTATTGAGATGATACTTAGAAATTACCAACGGCGGAGGTTACGTCGGGGAATATCTTGAACAGGGAGGTAAAGCCGGCCAGTTCCAGCGCGGAATGGATGTTCATCGGCACACTTGCCAGTACAACCTCGCCCCGATTGTAACGTTTGCTGTTCCGCTGCGCCGCAATCAGCGCCCGGAAGCCCGCGCTGGACATATATTCCAAGGATTTCATGTCGATGACGACCTTGAAACGAGACTCATTGTTGATCGCTTCCAATGCTTCTGACAGTTTTGGCGCAGTTGCGCTGTCCACACGCCCAATCACGGTCACCACATCACAACGCTTATATTGCCTGGTTGCAACATCCATGGAGCCTCCATTCAGGATGAAAAGTCTGGGTCTCGTCGCACACACCCGCATCTACTTCGCATTACGGAAAATTCTGGAAAACCAAAGGTCTCGAATATTATATACCCATCACGGGTGAAAATACCCAGGGGTGCGATGTTGCGCTTTTTCCCGAAAGGCGCCGGGAGCCGGAACGCCACGAGAGGGTCAGCTTTCTCGGTCTTCGTCTTCCAGCAGGAAAGAAGTGTTGCGGCCCATTTGCTTAGCGGTGTACATCGCCCGGTCGACCCGGTTGAGCACGTCCATCAACTGGGTGGTGTTTTGATTAGAAGAGACCACGCCAAAACTGGCAGTGACGGTAATTGGCCCTTTCTCGGTTTCTATGGGTTCGTCTGCAATCATCCGGCGCAGACGTTCCGACAACTGCAGGGCCTTTTCCCCGGTGGTTTCGGGCAAGGCCACCACAAACTCCTCCCCGCCATAACGAGCAAAAATATCAGTCTGGCGAATGATAGGCATACAGCGTTTGACAATGACTTGCAAAATGTAATCGCCAATCAGGTGGCCGTACTTGTCGTTGACGCGCTTGAACATGTCGAGATCGAACATGATGAGGGAGAATTGGCGCTCAAAACGTTTGGCTAAATGAAACTCGACCTCGGCCATATCGAAGAAATGGCGCCGATTCGAGATGCCCGTTAATGCATCGGTGACGGCAAGTTGACTCAACTCCTGGTGCAGGCGCGCATTACGGATGGCCGCCGCCGCATGTGACGCGAATAATTCCAGCAGCTTCAAATCCGTCTCGTAGAAGGCTTGGTCGGAAAAGACAAAAATCACGCCGAGAAATTCAGCGCCCCATACGATCGGCGCGCCGGCCACCTTCCCCCAAAAAGAACGCTGCAGGTCGGCGGTACGCCCCGTATGATAATCTTCCATTAAGATGGATTTTCCCACATCCCAGACGCGTCCCGCCAGATTTTCTCCACGTTGCACACTCTTAAGCAATTTGGGGTAACTCTCTCCCAGGCTGATCGCCAGTTCAAGGGTATTCTTTTCGGGGTCGTGCAGATAGAGGGCCATCGATGTGCCGTTGAGCAACTCGACAGCCCGTGGCGCAATCATCCAAACCAGGGCGTCCAGGCCCAACTCAGCCGCGATCTCCAGGCCCACCTGGCGCAGCGTTTCCATCTGACGGGTGTAGCGCGCCAGCCGGTTCTCCGACTCTTTGAAGGCTGTCAAGTCACGCGCAATGCCGCCAAAAAGCAACATATCCTCGGTTTGGATCGGGAAAATGACCGCCTGAACCCAACGCTTTGAACCATTACTGTGTTCGATCTGCCCCTCGATAGCCTGCACACGTTCGAGGGCAAACACGCGCTCCAAAGCCCTGGACAGTTGCTCGTGAAGGCTTTCAGGGGCATCCTCAAGAATCCAGCTTTGTTGGTAGAACAAATTCGGAAACAATTGGGAAAGTTTTTCCCCAATCGCCTCGTTGCGACTAAACCCTGTGATCAGTTCGCAGCCACTATTCCATTCCAGGATTGTTTCCTGGGAATCAACGATCAGAATCCCGTCTTTGGCTTGCTCCACCACACTGCGAAATTTTTGTTCGCTGGCACGAAGGGCATTCTCTGCCTTACGACGAGCGGTAACATCCCGAATCAGGCTCAGCAGGCAATTTCCACGCGCCGTTTTGATGACGTAAACCTGTCCTTCGAGGAAAAAGTGCCGTCCATCCAGATGGATGTGGTCGTAAACCACCGATTTAGCGCTTAAATCAAACCTCCCATGTTGTAATGCCTGTTGAAAGAGCGATTTGAAACGTGTATAGGTTTCCGGCGTGCAGGCTTCCGGCGCCGTCATCTTGAAATGCACGTCCCAGGCAAACTCGTTCCGCAAGTCGTCCTCTTGGAGTCCGGTGACGCGCACCAACGCCTGATTCCAAAAGATCACTCTTCCATTCTCATCCGTAGCGAAAACGCCAATGTCAATTTGTCCCAAGAAAGCCTGATAGAGATCCCCGTTTGGGTTGAACTGCTCTGCTCTCGACACGTTTTTTCCTTTACTTTCCCCTCATCATAAATTCGAATAACTTCGGTTGAGGACTTAAACGGCAGGCAAAAGTGAATAAAAACGACTCACTCGATAATTCATTTTAGCGCAAGTAGAAGATAAACTCAATTCATATAGGCATACGAATTTCAGCTCACATTCGGTTCCACAAATGGCCCAATCGCTTCGGGAGAAGCCTCAGGGTTTGTGTCACAAAGGAGCTTGACAGCCTATCTCCTCTATGAGGCTGTCATTGCGAACCCCGTGCTCATTGCGGGGCAGGTGAGCAATCTCCTGGCCTGTATGGGGGTGTGGGAGAAGCCTTCAATTTTCTTGACGCACAGCAAATGCGGTGGTATTCTTGCGCCGGTTATGGACAGTCAGATCACGGATAGGAACATGCGCACAACTACTACCTGCACCATCTGGATCGCAGGACGTTGGCGCGCAGGTAAAATCTTGCAAGCATTTCCACCGGAAGCAAGACCAATTCCAAAGTGACCAACGCCCCGAGAATTCGGGGTATTTTTTTCTTAAAACCTATTTTCTCAACTTGCAAGAGCGTATTTCATAGCGATTTTCGCTCCCAAAATTGAGATGAATTCAAAAGTCTACGAGGAGAAGGAATATGAGCACTGTATCCAATGCCACACCGGTTTACGCCGTCGCGGATGAGAATCTGGTTCCCGTCAGCGGACATTTACGCGACATGATGGACATTCCGCCCTCGCGCATGTTCCTGATCAAAAAGTCGCTCAAAGTCTACACGGAAAAGAATCCCGACTCACTCGTCTACGACGCATCACAAGGCGACGGCGGGGCCTCCCTGCCGGGCGTGCCGCGCCCGATCCTGGAGCGTGCTGCCCAGATGCAAATCGAACACGGCACGTCCTACGACATGCCGTTCGGCACGGCCGCTTACCGTGAAGCCGTCATCAACCAGTATTGGAAACTGGACTCATCGCTGGGAATCGGCCCAGGGAACGTGTTGGGCACTGCCGGGGGGCGCGATGCGCTGGTCAAAGCCTATGGCGCCATGATGGCGCTCGGACATGGCCGTCAGGGTGACGCCGTCATCGTTTCACGCGTCCCGTGGATCTCATACAATTGGGGGCCTTACGGCGTGGGCGCGAACGTCATTTGGGCTCCCGGCGACCCCGCGAACGGCTGGGCCTACTCTGAAGATGGCATTCGCGCCTGTGTGGATTTCACCGCCCGCTCTGGGCGCAAAGTCGCCGGACTGGTCATCACCAATCCCGATAATCCCACCGGCCTGACAACGCCCACCGAGCGGATGGTCTCCCTGGCTAAGTCTGCCCTGGAAGCCGGTGTAGCTTATGTCTTGTTCGACTGGATGTACCATTACGTCACCGACGAGCAGCCCAACGATCTGAATACCTTTTTGACGTTCTTCACGCCCGAAGAGCGCAAGCGCCTGATGTTCCTGGACGGAATCACAAAAAGCCTGGGCGGATCGAACATCCGCAACTGTCACCTGATCGCAGACGAGGCGATCATCAAATTCATCGTAGCGCGCGCCTCGCACAGCGTCATGCCGTCGTTCTTCTCGCTGGCTGTTGCCATGGCCGCCTACGAAATGGGCTACGCAGAGGCGTCGAAGACGATCGTGGAACCGACTAACGCCAGCCGCAAGGTGCTCAAGAGTCTGCTCGAGCAACAGGGCTTCCAACACATCATCGGCAAAGGCTATTACGCCTTTATCAACGTGGGTGAATATCTCAAAGCCAAGGGCTGGGCAGACAGCGAACCGCTTGGACAGTATCTGGCCGAGAATTACGGCGTGGCCGTGGTGCCCGGCGCATTCTTCTCGTCCTTCGGCAACGACTGGATACGCTTCTCTTATGCGACGCCTGCCGAGCGCACACAAGGCGCGTTCGAACGTCTGGTCGCCGGATTGAATTCACTCAAAGGATAGCAATTACGGAGTCGCAAAAACATGAAAATTTCCAGAACACACAATTATCAGGCACGGTTCAAAAGAGTTCAAAAAGAGATCAGAGCACCTTTACAAATTATGCAATAGACTGTGGTCGGGTACAAACGAAGTAGCCCCGACAGAGCGGGTAGGATGGTAGCTTGGCGGTAAAAATG
>JBJKRF010000026.1:0-68745 GCA_046704785.1 Anaerolineales bacterium
CCTCATGAATCATATCTGTTTCATCGAAACAGGTTAGCCGAAGCTGAACTCCCAAGACAGTTCATCCAACGCTTACATCATGATCCTGCTACTACAATTTCAACCCTGGTTCACTACCACCATGTCCATAGCCAAAATGTGGCCCTCAAAACCCCTGCCATCCCCATAGAACAGCCGCTTCATACCACTTAGACACCCATGTCGAAAATTGAAAAAAACGCCAGACTCCAGTATCTTGTTTCTTCCGCAGTGAAACATTCGATGGGCGATAGCGCTTTTGTAGAAAATATCCCCGCAGGCCTGTTGTGTTGCTGCGACTCTATGAGTCTGCTGTATAAACGCAATTATAAGTTAAATCGTGTATCATTGGCTATTATAGTCTTGGCTCATCGATTGAAAGTGTGCATGTCATTGCGAACGAGCGTTCTTTGCGAGTGAAGCAATCTCACCTTTTGATGAAGGAGACTGCTTCGTCGCCACAGTGCGGCTCCTACCTGCAGTGACATCCCTCGCGCACTTTTCATACATGAGCCATAGTCTTTTAGCAACTTCTGTGGAACAGAAGTCCGACTATCAGGCGGAAATTTTGAATCCCCACCGTTGTTTTATGACTCTCCCATACCCCACATCCGCTCCTCGTCATACGGGAAAATCGGTTTTGTGTGACCAACATTCGATGACTATCTTGGCTCGGAGGAGGCTCAAAGATGAATTTCGCCATGTGGAAGAAAGCGCTCCAGGTAATCCCATCTGTCAGCAAACAGGAATGGGAAGGCCTGGACATCATTTCGAAATGGTTGATCTCCACCCGCGCGGCTGTGCTTGTGATGACCTTTATCTCCGCTGCCCTGGCCGGCTTGTTTGCGCTTCGCGACGGAAAATTTGGCCTGTTGCCCTGGCTGGCCCTGACCCTCGGCCTGTTGTTCGCGCACGCGACCAACAACCTGTTCAACGATTACACGGACTTTGTTCGCGGCGTCGACCAGGATAATTATTTTCGGACGATGTATGGTCCCCAGCCCGTAGCGCATGGCCTTCTGACGCCCCGCCAGTTGTTGATGTACGTTGCCGTCACCGGCCTCATCGCGACGACTTTTGGTATCTATCTGGTTGCTTTCAGCGGCTGGGATGCCGTCGTCTGGGGATTGTTCGCCCTGGGAATTTTCTTCGTCCTGTTTTATACGTGGCCGCTCAAATACATTGCGATGGGCGAACTGGCAGTCTTGATCGTGTGGGGACCCCTGATGATCGGAGGCGGTTATTACGTGCTTGCCCACCAATGGGATTGGAACGTGATCTGGGCCAGCCTCCCTTACGTCCTTGGCGTGACCACCGTGATCTTCGGCAAGCACATCGATAAGCTCAAAATCGACCGCGAGAAAGAGATTCATACCTTGCCGGTGGTGATCGGTGAGCGAGCAGCGCGTTACAGCGTGTTGGCGATGATGGGGTTGCCTTATTTGCTCGTGCTGGCGTTGGTCGCCAGCAAATACTTCACGCCAGTCATGCTGATCGTGTTGTTTGCCTTGCCTACCCTTCGTACGGTGGCTCCGCTCTTCCTCCAGCCCAAGCCGGAGACCCGCCCTGAAAATTTCCCTGACGGCCAGGGGGGCTGGCCGCTTTTCTTTGCGCCGTTGGCTTTTCAGAACAATCGTATCTTTGGCTCGTTGTTTATGCTTGGTTTGCTGATCGATGTTCTCTTGCGGAATGTGCTACCGGTTTTCTGGCATTGATCGCTTTCCCCGTCTTACTAAAAAGGCGCTTCCAAACGAAGCGCCTTTAACTGATCTCGATATTTTGAACGTCCAACCAGGCCAGTGTTTTCGTTTCCAGGACGCCCAGACCGATCTTGCCTGCGGGCGTGAACGCGGCGAACTGGTTGTCGATCCACAGTACCACGCCCAAGGGCCCCCGTGGGCTAATTCCCGTTTCGAATGCTTGCTGACCATCGACGATAAATTCCACGCGGTTCAGACCCCAAACGAGGCCGTACTCGTGCCATTGGGTGACATCCAGGCCCAGGCGCAGACCGTCTTCACGGACGATTTCGCTTCCGATTGCGCGTAGCCACTTTGAAAGTCGCCGGGAAAGTAACAAAGGCGCGCCGAGTATCCCTGAAACCAGCAGCGCAGAAGGGATGCGCGGCGCGCGAAACGTGGCAGCCAGGAATCCGCTGGCAGGTTTGTCGTCTCGAAAGGAGAGATAATTTTGTTCTGAGGCGCAGAAAAACCAGGCAGCGTTCGGCAGGGCTGGCAGCCGCCGGCCAGCGCCGCCCAGGCCGAGGGACAGCGCAAACGGATCATTCCATAGGCCGAATCCCCAGGTTCCGGGCAGGGTCGGGTTTGATGCGCGGGCGCGCAGACGCAGGGTGGTGGGCGTGTTGTGGATGAATCGGCGACGCGGCAGGACGCTATAATCATCCAATTGGGCAACTCGATAGGTTTTTGCGTCCCCGGCTGGAATTTGCAAACGCCACCCGGATTCGGTCGGCGTAGCGTTTGCGTCAGTGGTAAGGTGGGTGCTGAAAGTCATCTTGGTTTGCTAGCCTGAGGCACAGAGACTAAAATTATAGTCGCTCTTTTAGCGGGTTTTTGCCAAAAGTATGGTTCATTGGAAATCTGCGGAATGAAACGGATTCGCGGGATACGCCCCGCATTTACTCCCTTACCACGGGAAATCCCAAAGAACCAAAAGTGTTCAAATGCCGAAAAACCCGCTTGCATTGCGCAGCGGGTTTCTGTATTCGGGATCCTGCTTTTTGAAAGACCCCTGATGTGCTGGTCGAGAGCCACCGAAGGGAGTCGAACCCTTGACCGGACGATTACGAATCGTCTGCTCTACCAACTGAGCTACGGTGGCGTAGCGGCGAGATTATACCAGCAAATTCTCGAACTTATCAAGTCGGCGGCGCGTACGAAGTCAGGGTTTTCACAAGAAAGGAAATGTCACGGCGTGCCGTTGCTTTTCGGCGGCGTGGCAGTCTCCTGACCTGTATCATGCTTGTCGGAGGAGGTCACTTTTATACAAATACTCTCAGTTGTTCTACACTGCTTTCCACATTCACTCCCTCTCAATTTCTGTGGCTTGATAGCCTATGTTTTGCCAGCGTCCCACTTGCTTGACCCAAATCGAGAGAAATCGGGCGGCATAATCAAATCGTTCCATTCCATGCTGCCCTGAAGCCTGCCAGCGACCGACCACTATCGCGGTGTCTCCATATAGACGAATATCGAGCTGGTCTACCAGGGCGGTATCCCAGTGTCTCGTACCCGTGTTATAGGAAGCAATAACCTCCGTTTTTGTTTCAACCTTGCCGCCGGGTTGAATAATGACATAATTTGGGTGCAATAAATACTCAATGGTCTTCAAGTCTAGCTGGAGATGAGCTGCAGCAAGTTGGTGCTCTGCTTGAACAACGGCATTAAAATCATCTGTTAAGTCCATGGGCATTTCCATCAAGATGTGTTGCCGATTTTCGTGCGGGTGAAGATGCAGCCAGCCGCCCAACGGCGAAGCTTGGCGCTGGGCGGGCAAGCGCTCCGCCGACCACGATTAGGCGGTTTGATTCGCGCCTATTGCTGCTCTCCAAGCTCGCCTGCCCCAGACCACGAAGCAGTATTCTGCACCGGTTTTCGTGTATACCGCAAACGAGGTCGGCACGAGTGGAATGAATCCCAAGAATTTCGTCCAGCAATTCTTTGAAGATTGGATGTCAGACAGATTGATTTCCGTATTACCACCTTGGATATTCATCCTGTGTGCTTCAAATACAAGGCGTTGATTTGTCAGATACAACTTGCCGCCCACAGCTTCAAGTCCTTTTTGTAGGTTTGCGGCTCCCTGCTTAATGATTTGCTCATCTTGTTTCAGCTCAGTCTTCATTTCGTTCTCCCATTAATGCCGAACTTATGTGTCTGAAGATCATATACCTATTTGACGTGCTGCATTGGATGAAAATAAGGATGTAGAATGATTATATACCCGTCGCGGCGCACAAATTGCGCTTTCGTGATATCGGGTGGAGACCCTGAAGGTTTCCCGGGTTGGCAAAGCCCGACAAACCGGCCCTATCTGCCAGCCAGGCTGTTTTTACCCCAACCTATCGAGAAGATACAAGAATCCTACTTTTGATCAAAGGTGGTCGAACGAATGCTACGAATCGCGATGATTTCGTACCACACCTGTCCGTTGGCAACGCTGGGCGGAAAGGATACGGGCGGCATGAACGTCTACGTGCGAGACCTGACGCGCGAACTGGGCCGTTTGGGCATCCATGTGGACGTGTTTACCCGTTCACAAGACGAACATGTGCCCCACGTCTTGCACGACCTGGGCTACGGGAATCGCGTGGTGCACGTTCCGGCAGGACCGGAGCAGCCTGTTCCCAAGGCGGAGTTGACGGCCTACATCCCTGAGTTTGTCGCCGGTATCAAAGCGTTTGCTGCAGAGAAGAACCTGCGCTACGACATCCTCCACAGCCATTACTGGATGTCGGGCCTGGCGGCAGAATTACTCCAGCAGGCATGGGGCCTGCCCTTGGTGCACATGTTCCATACGCTGGGAGAGATGAAGAACCGTATTGCCCAAAGCGACGAGGAACGCGAGGGCTCTTATCGCTTGGATGGCGAGCGGCAGGTCCTGGCCCACGCTGACCGCATCGTCGTGGCTACCCTGGCGGAGCAAGCCCAGCTTCAGTGGCTTTACAAAGCCGACACACGTAAAATGGTCGTCATTCCCCCCGGCGTGGACGTTGGGCATTTCTACCCCATCCCGGCAGACGAGGCCAAACAGTTCATCGGCATCCCGGAGAACGACCGCATGGTGCTGTTCGTCGGGCGAATCGAACCGCTCAAAGGCGTAGATACACTCATCCAGGCCATGTCGTGCCTGCACATGCAGGAGATGGAAAAACCAACCTACCTGGTCATCATTGGCGGCGACCCCGACGCGGGCTCCCTGGATGTGACGGCAGAGATGTCCCGCTTGCAGCAGCTTTGCCACACATTGCACATGGATCGCATGGTCATCTTCCTGGGCAAACGCGGCCAGGATACCCTGCCGTACTATTATTCTGCGGCTGAAACGCTGGTGATGCCTTCGCACTACGAGTCATTTGGGATGGTCGCGCTGGAAGCCATGGCCTGTGGCACACCGGTGATTGCTTCCCAGGTGGGCGGGTTGGCGTTCCTGGTGCAGGACGGCCTGACCGGTTATCACGTGCCGGACGGCGACCCGGAAGCGCTGTGCGACAAGCTGACGATGCTGCTCGCCGACCACTCGCTACGCCAGCAGATGGGAGTGCAGGCGGCTGCCTACGCACGTAACTATGCCTGGGAACACGTGGCAGCGCAGATGGTTCAGTTGTACGACAGCCTACTGTAAGTTGCGGGTATTTTTCGGTTTTTTGCGGAAATTCTAGGTCACAACCGGGGAAACGATCAGCGTGGGGCTTGCGAGGTTGTCCAGCACGGTTTCCGGCGTGGCGTTCACATCGCCCATGTTGGCCCGTTGGATCACCATTGCGTCTCGATCGGTCCAGTACACTTTCCCGGCCGCAGGATCCAGGGCTACGCGGCGACTGAGGCTGTTTCCCAAAGCGTTTGGCAGGGAGACGATTTGGGTGACGTTCGACCCGTCTGTGTTGGCGCGTTTAATGGCCGTTTTCTCTGCCCAATAGAGAACACCGTTATCTGCATCAAGCGCGATCCCCTGTGGGAGCGTCAGCCCGCTGACGGGGTAGGTGACTCCGCCCGTACCGTCGAGATTGGCGCAGCCGATGTCGCCCCCGTTGTATTCCACCCAGTAGATTTTCCCGTTGGCGAGATCGAGCGCCACATCCACGGGAGTCGACAGACCGGAGATGAGTTCATTGGTTTGTCCGTTGCCCAGGTCGATCTGCCAGATTTTCCCGGCGAGCGGTTCAGCGCAATAAGCCAGGTTGTTGGCTAGGTCGAGCCCCAGGCCGTAGCCCGTGAAACTCAATCCCGATACGAGCGCAGCCGTATGGGTGCCATCCGTATTTGCTATATTGATACTGCCGTCCGAACTGCTCCAGTAGATTTTTAGCGAAGAAGGATCGATGGCAAGGCCGTAGGATGTGTACGTCATGCTGATCAGCACTGTGGGCGAGGGCGTGCCTGATAATAAGGCCGTTTGGATATCCGCCGGGCCTGAATCCGCCCAAAATAAAGACCAGGATTGAGTCGGCGGTGGGACGCTCGGCGCTTGGATCGCGTAAAATTTTTGGTCGTCCGATCCAAAGTACAGGCTTCCGTCAGTGCTGATAATGGGAGGCGCTGCTGCATAGCCGAAATCCAGCGCCCAGCGCTTCTCACCGGTGGAACTGTAGGCGTAACATTTGTGGTCTTCCGTTGTGAAGTAAACCGTTCCGTCCACGCCGATGGCCGGTGCGCCGGGGTAGTAGCCAACGTTGCCGGCTGTGCTGGTTTGCCATTTGACCGTGCCATCCGGGTTGATCGCCCGCAGGCCGTAAAAGCCCTGGTAGATTGTGCCGTCACTGGCGATGGCCGGCGCGGCAAAGCGGCTGATATATTCCCCGCCGGACAAGAGACTCCACAAGACGCTCTTCGTCGGTGAAAGCGCAATCAATTGATTCTGGTTGGGGGTCGTGTTGGAAGCGGCGATGTAGATGTTTCCATTCGCATCGATGGCCGGGGAACCGTTGACCGCATTGCCTGCCTGGTAGGTCCATTTGAGTGTTCCGTTGGGGTTGAGCGCATATAATTTCCCATCCGAACAGCCGAAATAAATCGCGCCATCCGGGGCCAGGGCTGGTGAGCCGTATCCGCTCCCGCCAGTGTGATACTCCCAATCTTTTTCCCCGCTGGGTTTGATCGCAATCAATTTGTTATCACTTGCGCTGACGACGAGGGACGAGAGCGCATAAATGGTGCCATCCTGCCCGATGGCGGGCGAGGCGTTGATCAGGCCGGTTATATTGATGCCGCCATAGGCCCATTTTAACGTGCCGTCGGGATTGAGCGCCAGAACCTTGTCTGCCCCAATGTAGATGGTGCCATCCTGCCCGATGGCGGGCGAGGCGTAATAAATGGGGTAGTTATGGGTGTAGGTCCATTTCAGGCTGCCGTCTGGGTTGAGGGCGTACACTTTGCGATCCTGTGCGCCGAAATAGATCGTGCCGTCTGCACCGATGGCCGCTCCCGCTGTAATTTTCCCCCCTGTTTGATAGCTCCAGGCGAGCGTATTGGTGGATGGCCCCGCGTTTGGGCCTTGACCGGTGCGACGGCTGTTGTTGAGAAGGGCGGGCCAGGGAGTGGAGGCAAGGGGCATGATGTTTCCTGTTCAGTTTGTGGCAGCAGACCAGACTTGCAGGTAGGGTAAACCGCTGGCATATTGGTAAGCCAGGTAGGCTTTGGCGGTTATTTCCTGGGCGTGGGTCTGCGCAGTCAGCGTTCCTTGGGAGGCGCCGGCGGGAATGTTTTGCGAGAGGGTGCCCGGCTGGTAACTGAATTTAACGTGATTGATCGTGCAATACAAGCCGGTATGTTTGAGGCCAAGTGCTTCGGGCCAGGCCTCCCGCATTTGATTGCGGTGAAACTGGCGGTACCAGGAAGGCAGCCCGCGCGCCCGGTCCGCGGTGCAGACTCCAGCATAGGTCAGTTGTTCCAGGAGACCACGCCACGCCCCTGCCGGGTTCGCGTCGGTGTTCATGCTGACCTCCAGGCCGAGCTGGGGCTGTATAGTTCCCCCGTCGATGTCCAGGTGCAGGGCCAATGTTTCCAGGCTCATGTGCCGTGAGACGATGTCGAGCAGGGGCAGCAGGCTGCGCGTCCCGTACGGATATTCGATTTTTCTCAAGTATGCCATCAGATCGTAAAAATGCATCCCGCCCAGGGTCAGCCGGAAGCTGGCCGTCTTGCGGGCCAACATCACGCCCACATAGGCGATGCTCGTGGATGCGTTGCGGGCGCGGATACAGCGACTGAGGGTGGCCTGGGAAGCTTCACTGATGGATACTCCCAGAGCCTCCAACCCTTTTTGGATGAGGCTCAGGCTGCTGTGTTGGTGTGCCTGTTTGAGCGTCCCGGCCGTAGCCGGACGGTTAAAGGGGCGCTCCAGCTTGAAAAAGAAGTTGGGGGCTGGGAGACTCCTGGTTTTGGCGTCGATGTCGAATTCGAGCCAGCCTTCAGCGACTCCGCGGCGCAGGTTGGATCCGGCTTCCTTGCGGGCTGCCACAAAATTCTGGATGGCTTCCCAAATGGGGCGCGCAACCGGACGGGCGTGAAAATTGCGTTGGGGGTCTTCGAGGGCGGCGAGTCCGCCTTGCTTCTGGGTCAGGCATATTCCCAATCCTACAGGGCCACCGTCGGTGGTCAGTGGAATCTCGATGAGACCACCGGACGCCAGGGGCAAGCCGCTCGTGATTTTTTTGAGTCGTTCCCGGTCGGGTTCGGCTATGACTTCAGGAGGAAGATCTTCGAAGAGAAGGGGCAGGATGGAGGCAAGTTCTGATGGCATTTTATGTTCCGTTAAAATTGTAGCTTAGAAGGGAATCTGTCATTCCTGTTTGCCAGATGTCTTGCTGGGTTTCTATAGGGGCGTATGCAGGCCGGACGTTCGGATTGTATGTGCCGATATTTTGATCCGTCATCAAGCCTCTTACTCTGGGCGCGGCAATGTACCGATTTACGATATCCAATTTAGGCAGTTGATGCCGGTTTTGGTCTTTGCAACTGATGATTACGGTTTCGGGGCTGACCTGGTTAATAAAATTCTGGGTGGAGGATGTGTCGCTGCCATGGTGTGGAACGAGCAAAACATGAGATGGAAGCATGGCGTTACAAGCCGGGGTATTGAGAATAAAGTTTTCGGTGTCTGCGGTTGCATCGCCGGTAATCAATATACTGTCGTTCCCAAAATCAATCTTGATGACAACACTGCTGGTATTCTTCTTGTTTTCGAAAGTTTGGGATGAACCCTCGGGGGGGATGACACTGGCCGCAATGGCGGTGACGTTACAGGCTACTCCCCCTGCCACGCCTCCTTCACATAGAAGCAAAGGATTGGGGTGGGACACGTTAACTTCCAAGCGTTGAGTATAGTTGGAATTGGCATATCTCCAACGCCAATCACGAAATGCATACGTGTTGTATTCGTTGCTTAAGCCATTTGCCGCGTTGGAACCGTAGTACATCGCTTGAAGTGGGGCATTCCCTACCAAGTCCCTCAGGGCGTTTTGGTGATCCTGGTGTGCATGGCTGATCACCAGCACATCGACATATAACTGCTTGCTGGCGGGGTCGTAATCCAGGTCTCCCTGAACATTGGCAAAGGTACGGGTTCCTAAATTCGTGGAGCCGGCGTCAATGAGCAAACGTTTCCCATTAGGACAGATCACATAAGTGCAGTTTCCCAGCCCCACATCGAGGAAGCGGATATACATCTGTCCATTCCCTGCCGGGCAAGGGCTGCCAATGTCCCCATCGGCCACGTCTTCTCCTGGAGCGTAGATTTTGTGAATTTCGGGCATGTTGACTTCTCCTCGAAGCTAGGCGGGCGAATCAAACCCGGTGATTTGCCAGACTGAATCGACCATCGCGCCGTCGTTGTGGTACAGGGAATCATCAAGCGCCGTAAAGCCGGTGCCTTCGTCGAGTATGTAGGAGGCGATCAGGGCTTCCTGTAGTGCCGTGGGCAGGTTATCCACGGGTTGCCGGACAGGAAGATTTGTGGCAATTGTCTCCAGGGTAAAGGCGTCGCTCCATAGGCGTGCTTCGTGGATCATGCCCATGAAGAATGACGAATCGGCTTGCATGGCGGCGTTCCGCCCTATCAGTAAATCACCGCCGGTGGTGACCTCGCCGCTCACCGTGGTCTGGCCCCATCGATTTCCATTGACGTACAGGGAAAGATTCTCGCCGTCGAAAACGCCTACCAGGTAGTTCCATGTGCCCGTCTGCAAGGTTAAATGTTCCTGGCCGGGCGTCACGACCTGTTCGGTGCCATCCAGGGTCAGGGTAAATTTGGGAACGCCGCCGCCCACTTCGATCTGCCAGCCCCCCCCGCCGGCGAGGGTCGAGAGCAGCACGTCTTGCGCATCCTCCCGAAACGTATCTACCCAGGCCCAAACTTCCACCGTCAACAGCGATTGAACCTCCATGCTGGCCGAACGCGGAATGCGAATGTAACTGGAGGTGCCGTTGAAAGCAACCGAGTAGGGGCCCATCAGCACGCAGTGATTGGTGGCGTAAGGCAGGATGATAAAAATAACCTGTCCGCTTGTTTCGACCAGGTGGACAAAGCGTTTTTCACCCGACTGCGAATCACTGGAAGGAGGCGTATTCCCTTCAGGGAGGTCCGTGTCTACGATGGTTTCGACGGAGGTAAACGGGGTCTTCAGATTCAGGAATTGGGTCAGCGCGTTCAACGGATGGGTGGCGAATTCCTGTTGAAAGGCGGCGCGGACGGCGTCTTCGTAAGCCTCGTTGGCATCGTCCGCCTGCCCGGATAACTGAATGGCCTGATCCCGCAGGTCGGAGGCCGTGCTTGCATCAGTATCCGCAGTCTGTTGCGCCTCTTGCAAGGTCGCCTGGGCCTCGTCCACGGCTTGGGCAAGGTTGGGGTCATCGGGAGCCAGCTCTGCTGCTGCGACTGATTCATCGTAGGCAATTTCAGCATCCTCGACAGCTTGCCCGGCCTGCGCGGCTTCGACCTCGGCGTCGCGCGCTTGCTGTGAGGCCTCGTCAGCGGCTGTATCGGCCTGGGCGAGTTCCGTGGCCAAGCTGGGTAGATCGTCGGGGTTGGCGTCGGTTGTGGAGAACAGGTAGTTAAGCCGCGCGATAAAGGGTTCCCGCACCGATATGTTCGGCCGGGCTACGCTGCTTTCCGTGTGGAAGGCGTCCAGGCTGGGGTCGGTGTTGGGTGTGACGTAATAAAAAGTATTGGGGTCTTCCACATATACGCGTACGTCCAGCCCTTCTGGGAGGGGCGTACCGAAAAGGTCTCCCAGCGCGGCAATCGGATCGGTGAGGAGTTGGTCGCGGAACTGGGCGTTCGAAATGGTGCGCTCGACGATCATCTGTTCCAGCGCAGCGCGAGGAAGAATGGAGGGGAGACTATAGTTGGGAGGAGGCGTGGACATAGCAGGTACCTTTTACCAATTTAAGGGGTTGAGCACTTGCCCAACCGATTCGACAGCACTCATGAACCATCCAAAGATATCTTTCATGGCCTTTTCGACCTCACTGACGGCGTACCCGGCAAGATTGAGCGCGTCATTGACCAACGTATCGGCAATATTCCAGGTTTCCTTGAAGAATTTGGCAACTTCTTTGGCCGTGTAGTTGAAGGCCCGGTCGAGAGCGGTGGCGATTTGTTCTAATCCGTAACCGATGTCTTTCAGCACTTGCGCGACGGCCTCGGCGCTTTTGTGATAAAGATCGGAGATTACCTGGGCGATGTCTTCGACGGCGTAGGCGGCATATTTCAGCGCAGAAGCCAGGTCTTTGACCGAGGCTTTGAAGCCCGATTTGAGTAGGCGGGCCACATCTTCAATGCCGTATGCCATGGAATGCGCTACGCTTTTGAGGTAGCTCGCGGCCTCGTTCAATCCCAGGTGCAGGTAATTTTTCATGATATTGCCGATGTCGTCGGTCAGGGTGAAGAAGCCGTCGGCAACGTATTGGAAGAAGGCCTGGGCATCCTGGAAAAGGACGGCGCCAATATCCCATAAGTTATCTTCCAAAACCTGCTCGAAGATGCCTGGGATGTCTGAGAAGCTGGTCAGGCTGGTGGACGATAGATTTACGGTTGTGTCGGGCAGCGTCATTCGGTAGCCCGAAAGCGCGAAAGAAGCGCCAATAGACAGGTCTAACTGCGCACGTGGACCGAAGTCCAGCGTGAAATAGGCGGCTAGCGCGAGTTGCGGGTTGATCGTTCCCAGATTTTTGTTGCCCACTTTGATTGGCCCAATCTCGCTGACGGCGATACTCAGAGCGGCGTTGAACTGGAACTCGCTACTGTTTCGGATATAGGCCGTGACCGCCATCTGCCCGAAAGCGCTGACCGAGGTGAGCGTGTAGCTGAAGCTCAGATAAAAAGCGTCGTCGGCAATGGTGGCGCTCAACTGGATGGTAGCCAGTTCCCAGATTCGCAGGGCCACCGACATATTCACGTAGGGGCTGTGCGCGGAATTGATTATGATGTACGGTCCCTCGTTCCAATGGCTGGCGTTGGCAATCGTCACTGCCGCAACGCCGTTGTGCACCGGGCCGAGGCTGATGGGGCCATCGATCTGGCCGCTTGCGGAAATCCCCGTGTCGAAATTCACTTGAAGGGCGAATCTTGCCACGAGGCCATAGACACTGACCATCCCGCTGAAAGCGATGCCAAAAGGCAGGTGCTGCCCGGTGAACGCATCTGTCCAGCCGGCCGGGTTGGCGATGACAAGGAAAGAAAACTGGTACAGGACGACGTTGTTCAGCATACTGGGAACGTACTTGGAAGCTACGAACGTACCGATAATGGCCCCAAAGTTGATCGATCCGGACTCGCTGACGAAGAATACGTCGGGGAGAAAATCAGCCTCGAAGTTGAATTCCATCGCGGCGGTCAGCACGATTGCGGAAGAGCCTGTTCCCAGCGTTACCTGTCCTTCGAGACCAAGGGCGACCGTCGCGCCGAAGCGAAATTCGGCGGCCATGTTGTTGAGCGTCAATCCCCTGATTCCAAAGGGTTCGATCCAGGGAGTGGTTGTTTGCAGGCGCAGGTCCAATTCCCAGCCGTTCACTTCAACATCGCCGCGCAGACCCAAATGGACGCCCATCACATAGATGCTGACTTCCATATCCAGGTCGAGGTATTCCTGGAAGGGGCGAACGTACATGGCCATCCGATCCAGGACGATGACGGGCGTGCCGCTGGATGTTTGAATAAAAGTAAAGCCTCCGTCTAAGGAGGCCATGAATTCGGTGTCTGAATAGTTTGAAGGGATGGACAGCGCAACCATGAGGGACGTGACTCCCGTTTGTCCTTCCCCCTCGTTGCCGGCGAGCAGGTTGGATACCGCTCCAAAAGCCGAATTCGCGCCAGTGTCCAACGTCAGATTGGCGTACAAATACATTCCGGCGTGTACTCCCCCGGAGGAGTATTGAGGCATGATGGGCTGCCTGGAGAGCGAGCGAAAATTGAAATAAGGGTTATCGAAGGATGAAATGAGGAGGGAGGCCGCGGTGAAGGTGATGTCTCGCAGCAGCCAGACGTCGAACGCATTGGACAAATCGGTCAGCTTCCAATTCTCCGGCAGGGCAAACCCGACGGTGACGCCTGTGGCCGCATTGGTTTCCCCAAATTCCAATTCGAGCGTTCCAAAATTGGGGTTGGTGACCGTGGTGCCGAAGGCCAGAAAGTAACCGCCATTCTGAAGGCGTTGGATCAGCAGGTTGGTATTGTCCAGTGCGATTGCTGGAAGAGTAAAGCCCAGGGGAACAGAGGCGACATTCTCTATTAAACCAGCCAAATCGATGGATGGGATCGTCCCTTGAATTGAAAGTGATCCTGGTAATTGCCAATCTACATCCACAAGTGCGAAACCGTCGCCGATGACCAGACTGCCCCCAATTTCTGCTTGAGTTGTCCCCGGACCATTGTAATCCAGGCCGAAGCGCACTTGCTGAATTAGAAGTTGGGTGGGGCCAATCGGAATAGGCCACTCGTTATCCACCACGACAATTGCGCTGTACGAGGGTGGGGTCACCTGAGCAAAAAGTCGAAAAACAGCGATATTGATTGCAGGTACGTCTGGGTTGATGCTACCTGTAAAGTATTGCACGACTTCGACGAGATTCAGATTTGTGCCTTGCTCGAGTTCGGCCGCAAATACGTACTCCGGGTAAACTGCGCTTACATCCAGTTTTGCATCTTCAAAGATGTCGATTTCACCGAAGAGCATGGCTCCCAAGGCAGGATTCGTCATGGGGTTGGTTAGTCTGAAGGTGAGTTCAATATCATCGACAGAAATTACTTTTTCGAATCCGGCATCAGGGTTCGAGACCAAGGTGAATGGTTGAGCGGTCCTTATTCCCATCGTGACAGACATCAATTGTTTGGAGGCGTAATTAACCTGCAACATGAGGGTCGAAAGGCGCACATAATCGGACAACGGCACGTCACCGAGGAGAGCCGACAAGCTTTGCCCGGCGACCAGACTCGATAGTTCATCCAACGTCGCGTAAACAGCATCTGTCAAATCGGCGTTGAACTGTAGGTACGTTGGGCGATTGTAAAAATTGGCGCTGACGGGGACGTTGACACGCGTATTGGACGCCTGAAATCGAATAACCGTCGAGAGGGTCATGACGGCGGTTGCTGTGGCGCTTTGTGTGTCTTCACTGTTCGAGGGAACCAGTTGGCTGGTGATATCGAAGTCGACCCCCGGTACTGTAAAATAACCCAGGCTGACGTCTCCTATCACGTGTGGCGCAGCCAAGTCCATTTCGGGGATGCCTTGATGGATGTTGATAGGGCCTTGCACTTGGATCGTTTCCCCGTTGCCAAGCAGCCAGTTCAGTTGGGCAAGCAGCCCGGTTAATTGTAAATTGCCACGGAAGTACAGGCCATATTGGGTTGTATCACTGTCATAGGAAGCCAGGTACATACCGTACCCGATCTCATCTCCGGAGTCGAATTCCAGCTCTGGCAGAAAAGTTGTTCCCAGGGATGGAAAACTGACGGCGAAAGTCCAGCCCGGTTGGGCAACAGCCGCCAGATTCATGGTTGCGACACCCCGTTCGTCATCGAAACCAAAAACGGCATTGACGGAGGTGCTGCCAAAGGGTTGGTTGCTCCCTTGTCCTGTCACAATAATGGCATTTGGCTGAGTAGAAGAAGAAGCCCCCGTTAGAACCAATTGATTCTCTTGCATGTAGGCGTCGATTAAGTTTTGGATTTCCCCCGGTCCCAGCGCATCATCCGCGAGTGTAAATGTGCCTTCGTCGAAACAGTCAGAAACAATTTGTATGACATCGTCAATGTTGGCCGGGATGGTCATCAAATTTTCCTCTCACGAGCTTAATGGCGCGGATATGATGAATGCTGTTTAATTAGCGCTTCTTTTTTTGAAGAAACGAGAGATCCTCACTCTGTTTTTGCTGAAGGTGCGCTCCTATTTGCCTCACGGGCAATTGCCACCTTTAAGGCCGGAATATACCACATTATTGGAGACGAAACAAGCATTGCTTCGCTCGGGGGTTTCACGAAGAAGTGGTCTTCAGCGACGTGACGGTCTCCGGGCCCGTGACGATGGCCCTTTTGCCTATGCTACGAGTCGCCTCTACCCTGATTGAAGGGCAGTATAATCAACCCCGCCATGTCAGACGATACCATGTTATACAGAACGATGTTACTTATCCGCCGCTTCGAGGAGCGGGCGTTGGCCGAATTCTCGACGGGTAAGCTGTTTGGCACAACGCATGCCTATATCGGACAAGAAGCAGACGCTGCCGGCATTTTCGATGTCGTCGATCCGGACGACATCGTCCTGAGTAATCATCGTTGTCACGGTCACTTCCTGGCCTATGGTGGCGACCCCTATCGATTGGCTGCTGAACTGATGGGCAAAGCCAGCGGACTGGTAGGCGGGCGCGGCGGCAGCCAACACATTCATTGGCGTAATTTTTTCTCGAACGGCGTCCAGGGAGGGATCACCCCGGTGGGGACCGGCATGGCGCTGGCAGAGAAAGTCCGCAAGACCGGTAAGCTCGTCCTGGCCTTCATCGGCGACGGCACGTTGGGGGAAGGCGTGGTCTACGAGAGTCTCAACATCGCCTCCCTGTGGTCGCTGCCCATCTTATTCGTTTTGGAGAATAACCGTTACGCTCAGACCACGCCCATCGAATTGGCGGTTTCCGGCTCGATGGCAGGCCGCTTTGCAGCCTTTGGTATACGCACCTTTGAATTGGAATCTAGCGACGTTCGGGCCGTGCGCACCCTGGCAGATGCGGCTCTGCGTTTTGTCCGTGAGCAGATGCGCCCTGCTGCGTTGATTCTGCATACCTATCGTTTTGCAGCGCATTCCAAGGGCGATGATGTCCGTGATCCGGCCGAGGTGGAGCGCCATAAAAAAGACGACCCGTTGCTCGTCCAGGCTCCGCGCTTGGCGGAGGCTGAGCGTGCTTGCGTAGAAGATGATGTAGCTGCGCAAATCGAGTCAGCCTTCAACCGCGCCTTAACCGATCCATTTCCCGTTTTACAACAATGATCACCGTCCTCGAACGTCTCAACCAGGCGCTGCACCAGTCCATGCGCAGTGATGAGCGCGTCTACGTGCTCGGCGAGGACATCCTCGACCCGTACGGCGGCGCCTTCAAGGTGACGCGTGGTCTGAGTACGGCCTTCCCCGAGCGTGTCTTGACCACGCCCATCTCGGAAGCCGCCCTGCTCGGCGTTGCCAACGGGATGGCCTTACGGGGCTTACGCCCCGTGGCCGAGATCATGTTCGGCGATTTCGTCACGCTGACCATCGACCAACTCGTCAATCATGCGGCCAAATTTCGCTGGATGTATAACGATCAGGTACGCGTTCCGCTGGTGGTGCGTACGCCCATGGGTGGGCGGCGCGGCTACGGGCCGACGCACTCCCAATCGTTGGAGAAGCTTCTTCTGGGCGTGCCCGGCCTGCGCGTGGTGGCGCCCAATACCCTGGGCGACCCGGCGGACTTGTTGCAGACTGCCATCTTGCGTGACGACGATCCGTTGCTGTTCGTCGAACATAAGCTGTTGTACACACGCCCCTTATTGGAAAAAGGCGTAGGCGAGTTGACCGATTTTAACGTCGAGATGTTCGGTGAACCCTACCCGACCTTCCGCCTGGATTGTGGCGAAGTGCCGCAGTTGACGTTTGCCACCTATGGTTACAACTTCGGACTCGTTCGGGCGGCTGCGTTGGAACTGCTCTACGAACGGGAAATCTTTAGCGAAATTGTGTTGTTCAGCCAGCTCAGCCCCTTTGAGCTGAATCCGCTCTTCGATTCGTTGCGCTGTTCGCGCAGACTCTTGACGGTTGAGGAAGGGACGCTGACCCTTGGTTGGGGGGCGGAAGTGGCCGCTCGCACAGCGGAAAAACTTCCGGGGTGCCAGGTTCGACGCGTCGCCGGGTTGGACCTGCCCATCGGTAACGCAAAATCTCTGGAAGACGTGATCCTGCCGTCGCAGGCGCAGATCGTCCAATCGGCTTTGGCGTTGCTCGAATGAAAATCAAAAACCGGATTTCTCCATAGAGAAATCCGGTTTTTGATTAACGTGGAGTGTTTGATTCTACATCATCGATGGAGTCGCTGGCGTCATGTTGCCTGCGCTCTTCGCTACTTTGTACGCCTGACCCCACAGGTGCGCATTGATCGTCGAGGCGTAAGCGATTGTCACCAGCACGCCGATGATGCAGGCAATCAATCCCAGCGCTGCAATCAAGCCGGTGACGATGCTCATCAAAAAGACGAGAATGTACGGGCCAATGGAACCGCGCACCAGGCTAATTATCTCGCCGAAACGGAAAGCTGCCCCGATTTGCCCGGTCGCGATGAAGTTGCCGTAGGCCGCCGGCAGCAGAATACCTGCTGCCAGATCGTATAAGAAACTGAAGCAACTGATGCAAACGGTCAAGAGGGAGACTGCACCGGCGACGGCCTGTGTGGTGTTGTTATTGCTGTTCGCCAATAGGGGCAGCAAACCATTGGAGCAAGCAGAGAGAAGAATCACGGGCAAAAAGTAGACGAAGCCGATCACAAAGGCTTGCAGCCCCCTGACAGCCGCCTCGCCGAAATTGCTCCAGTCGGGCAGCGTGTCCGGCTCGCCGTTGATGATGCGACGCGTAACCTCCAGTACCCAGCCGATGACGACGATTTGTCCCAGGATGGGAATGATCGAGATCAAGGCCGCAATGCCGATCTTTTGCAGCCACTGCGGGTCTTCAAAAGCATAGGAAAATGCACGACCGAAATTCATACGTTCTCCTCCGTAAAAGAATGATGTTGAATGGAATTTCCGAATGACAAAAAACAGGCCCTTGCTGTCTCGCACAACTTCCGCAGACAGCGATCACTAAGAATTATAGACTCAAAGAAGGTAAAATTGCAATCGATAGGACAAAGGAGTTATCGTGACCTCGACCCCCGTTCTCGTGCCACTTTTAAACGCCAACGAACCTGAAGCGCGTCTGGTCGAAATCCATGTCGAAGATCGGCAAGCGGTGGAAGCGGGCGCCATTTTATTCACCGTGGAGACTACCAAGGCGGCTTCCGATGTCGAAGCGCCGGAAAAAGGATATGTGCGGCTGACAGCCCAAGTGGGCGATACGCTGGCTGTGGGCGACATGCTGGCCTTGATCACCTCCAGCGCCGATGAGCCGCTCGATCAACCTCCCCATAGGCCGGATTCCCTCGCACGAACCAATTCCAACGCTGCGCCAGAGTCGCTGCGCATCACCAAACCCGCGCGGACTCTGGCCGAAACGCTGGGACTCGACCTGTCGAGGCTTCCCACCGACCGGCTGGTGACCGAGGCCCTCGTTCGCCAACTGGCCGGCGATTCGGCTGCTGTTGCCGCGCCCTCGTCGGCAGACGTGCAACCTGCCAGTGCCCAAATCCTGGTCTACGGCGCGGGGGGGCATGCCAAGACCGTCATGGAAATGGTGCGAGCCATCGGCGCCTTTCGCATTGCCGGAATCCTCGACGACGACTCCGCGCTCCAGGGGAAGACGGTGCTGGGCATCCCCGTGCTGGGCGGGCGTGAACTGCTGCCGGAACTCGTCAAAGGTGGTGTCCGCTTGGCGGCTAACGGCGTGGGCGGCATTATCGATATCAACGTCCGTGTCAAGCTATTTACTTTGATGGCCGGTTACGGCCTGGCTTTCCCTATCTTGAAACATCCACGCGCCACGCTCGAGCCGAGCGCACGCATCGAGGATGGCGTCCAGGTCTTTGCCAACGCTTACGTTGGCGCCGAAGCCTTGTTGCACGAGTGCTGCATGGTCAACACAGGTGCGGTGGTTTCGCATGATTGTGAGATCGGCGCGTACACGCACATCGCGCCGGGCGCGTTGCTAGCCGGGCATGTGCATGTCGGCGCGCGTGTGCTGGTCGGCATGGGCGTGACGACCATGATCGGTGTCACGATTGGCGACGGCGCGCGCATCGGCAACGGCGCAGTGCTCCTGGCCGACGTCCCTGCGCGACAAATCGTCCCCGCCGGAAAGGTCTGGACGGGGACGGGGAATCTGTCTACCTGATCAGTGTGTCAAACGGGCTTGAGTGCATAGCCTGCGTAGGAACCTCCCAAGCCGCCTGCGGCTTCGAACTTTAACCGGCGACCCAGTTCGGCGAAGTTGATGCGGCCCAATCCGCGTTGCAGTAATTCCACTGCCACCAACGGCGCAGGGATGCCCGGACGCAGACCGATCATCTCTTGATGAGTCAGACCTGCCTGCTGCAATGCTACCAGCAACTCGTCCGGTTTGATGAACTGTTCCCAGGCGTGCGTATTCGGCGCAAAGAAACGCGTCGGCGGGAAAACCTGCCCCACAAAAATGGTCTCGACCCAGGATTTCAAGGTGCGGTTGATGGTATCGTAACAATACAGGCCACCGGGCTTGAGCACCCGTGTACTTTCGGCAATCACTGCTTTTACATCCTTAACGTGTTCCAGTACGTCGCAGCAGATGACCACATCGAAGCTTGCATCGGGAAAAGGCAACGCCTCGCCCACACCGGTGCGATAAGCAATCTGCAAGTTCTCCTGCGCTGCATGACGCCTGGCCGCCTCGAGAGAGGCTTCGGATGGGTCGATTCCGTTCATGTGGCAGCCCAACTGGGCGAATTCCTCCGTCAGCAGGCCGCCACCGCAACCGACTTCGAGCCCCGTCAACTGAGCGGGGTCCAGCCCCAGGCGGGAGAAGACCTTACGAAAGTAGCCAAACCGTGCCGGGTTGAGACCGGTTTTCAGTACATACAAAAAATAATTTTCGTCCCACCAACTATCTGCGTGGGTAGTGTAGAGAGAATTGTCAACTGGCATTGTCTTTTCTGTTTGCGCCATCCCGGCTACTCCAATAAAGGGGATGCTGGTAACTGGCAACTCACGAATAGGATTTGTGGCAGCGCCTTCACGACACGTTCTCGAAAATCGCTGCTACAGTCTCGTGGCTTTTGATGATTATAGTCTCAGTAAGATAATTTTTGGGGGATTCCAAGAAAATAAGGGATACACGTAGCCCTATAAAATGCCACCAATGTGGGAACTTCAAGGGACCGATTTTTGTCAATAATAAGCGCATATACTTTATAGGGTTCCTCGATCGTGAAATACCAAAGAACTAATTTTGTCAGGAAAGGACAATCTCGATGAAACTGGCCCGTTTTTTTCTTCCTCTCTGGATATTGGTGTTGGCGGCTTGTAATTTGCCCGCCAGGCAACCCTCGCAAGACAACCAGACTTTGCTTGCCACAACCGTAGCTCTGACGTTGCAAGCGATGACGCCACAGGCGAGTCCTACGGCTGTTCCCACGATTGTGGCCACTCCCACGGCGGTTCCTGTCACCGTCACACCGACGACCTCTCAGATGAATGTGAGTGGTAAGGTTTGCTACCATCATTCGAACGTCACCCAACTCACCTTGTATTTCCAGGATACGGCGACCAATAAAGTCGTTCAAATCAGTGTGGCCCGCCCCCAGGCAGACTACCAGCTTCAGCTTTCCCCAGGGACCTATAGTGTCTACGGCTGGCCGCCCGACTACAGTGAGGGCGTTCTTTACAACGGCGGCAGTACGATCAGCGTGGCGGCCGGGCAGGTACTCACCCATGTCGATTTTTGTAACTACAGTCACGGGCCTTTCGATGTGCCCTACCCGCCCGATTATTCTCCGAAAACCATGACGGGCTCTGTCTCCGGTTCAATCCTTAACTACCCCGGCGATTCCAATGCTCAACTCACCGTAGTGGCTTTCAACCACGTCACCGGCTATTGGTATTACAGCATCTTGAAACCAGGCGTCCGCACGTATTCCATCGACGGGCTGCCGCCAGGAGCTTACCAGGTCGTGGCTTATGACAAGGGTGATAAACGAGGGGGTGCGTTCACGGCGGTTGTTACTGCCGGGCAAGATACAAATGCTGACGTCACCGATTGGACCCAGAACTACGCGCCCAATCCATTGAAGTAGGTTGGAGGTTGATCGGTTCCACGTGTTTCAGGGCTGTCGACGGGTCACTTTACCTGGCAGCCCAGATAGTTTTGGGCCTTGTCCACGGTAGCCGATTGCGCGGTTGACATGGGTGTTTGTTCTCCCAGGCGTTGCCATAACGGGCAGAGCAGGTCTTCCATGCCTTGTGACGATTTGTTCGAGTCCCTCGTCAGCGCAAAGGCTTGCTCCCAGGCTCTGGTCTGCGCGTAAGCTTCGATGAAGGGCAGATACTCGAAACCGTTTGCCGGCCCCAGGTTGAGCTTTTGGGCTTTTTCCCAGAATTGGATTACCTGCCCCCAGTCTTTTGCCTGATCGGCCCGGTCGGCCTGCTCGTAGAAGCTGCACCAATCGGAGGGCAGGTTGCCCCCAATCAGTTTCAGAAAAGAGCCTGGAACTGATTTCCCTTGAATTAGGGCCGGGTTGGAGATTTGGCCGGCGGCCTGGAGGTTGGACGAGAGTCCACGCCAGACGCTTTCTTCGGGCCGGAGGAGCCATAGACACTGGCCCGACTCCGGTGCAAACGAGATAACCAGGCTGTTGCGGGCGCTGCCGTCGAAAGTGATCCCGTAGCGGACGTAGTTCAAGTCGATCCCGGCGAGCAGGCCGTCGGTGCGACCGCCCAGGTCGGTGGCGATTGGCAGGAACCAGTAAGGCGCGGTGTCCTGTGGGTGACTGTCGGGCAGGGCGTAGATCGTGTTGACGGCGAAGGTCGTCGGATAGTCGCCCATCGAGGCCAGTAATTCCGTCTCAGCAACGAGACTTGTATTCGGGGCGATCGCGGGCGCGCGTAGCGTCAACTGGCGGTAAAAGTCCAATTCACGCGCCCAGGCCCAGCGGTAGTCGTTGGCATTGCCCAGATGCCATCCCACCAGCAGTCCGATCAGCACGGCCAGGAACAGCGGGCGGACTTTCGGAGAGGCAATCAGGACTTCGATCAGGGCCGCAATCAACAGGCTGGCGCCCAGTTGAGAGCCCAGGCTGAAGCGTGTGTTCCAGGGCGGAATTTTAAGGTGGACGAAGTAGCCGGCTGCGTACGTGCTGGCCAGGCCAAGTAAAAAAGTCACCACGCCGACCCAGAAGGCCTGCCGGGCCCACTGCCACGCAGGCGCCTGGGGTCGTTCGTCCGGTTCCAGGCGGTAAAAATAGAGGCCAGCCAGCGTGCTAACGGCAATGGTGACCGGCAGAAGCACACGGCTGGCGGGAACCGTAAGGTCGAACAGGGTGGGGGTCAGGAGGCTATACCAGGCGGAGACCAAAATCATGACGAAATCGGGCAGCGCCTGGATGAACGTCTGCAGGGCAACGCTAAAAGGGCTGTGGAATAACGCCATGGCGTTGCGGGCGGTTTCCCGGGCGGGATTGGGGCCGTCGTACAGGAAGCCGCGCCAGAGCACGAAGGTCAATAGCAGTACCAGATACGGCAGCCACTGTTTGAGCACCTGTCCAGCTTTTTGACGCTTGTTTCCGCCTCGCGCCAACATCCATAAGATGATCGGACGGAAAAGCTCCAGGCCCACGAAATATTCGACCGTGAACATCTGAATCACTTCGCCCAACAAGGCCAGAGCCGTCAAGGGCAGGTAGCGTTTGGGTCGTTCCCGCGCCAGGATCATTGCCAGCAGGGAGGCGCTCAAAGCGAAGTAAGCCGCCCAATGCGGCATGTACGCGACGGCCAAAGGTTGCAGTGAAAAGAACGGGTAAAGGGCGAACAGCACCCCGGCGATGAAGGTCTGGCGGGCATGATCGGGCCACAGGTGGCGAAAGATGGACCATACGCCCAGAGCTGTCAGAGCGCGCACAGCCAGGGCGGTAATGTGCCAGCCAATAGGCTTGAATCCCAGAATCGAGAATCCTGCCACATAGACCCAGCCCGCCAAAGGGCGCCCATCGATGTTCGTGAGTTGCCACAACGAGCCGACGCCTTTCGCGTAAGCATAATAAACAAAATGCCAGTCGTCCTGGTAGAAGCCCAGGGATGAGATCAACGGCGCAAAGGCCAATAGCGTGACGGCCAGCAGTGCAAGCGGATAGGAGACGTGGGAGAACTTCAGTTTTTTGAGCGCGGTGAACATATCGGCAGGATTTCAATTATAACCGCTGGGCCGCCGGTGGGCCTGGGGCATTGGGGATGCCTCGATGAAAATTTGTGCAATAAGATGAATTTGAGAAATTGTCCTTCTCATGCCGCACTGGCTTGCCGATACGCTTGCATCCATTTTCGTCGACGGGCTTGAATCCTGATAAAATGTCTCTTTGCAGTTTGTTTTCATGAAAAATGGCGTTTGGAGCGGGCGGCCCTGCCCGGCGCTTCATCGTCTACCATAGCCATACACAATCATGTATATTCTGATCACATTATCATTGTTGTTGCTCGGCGCGTCGGTGCTGCTGGTGTTTCGTTTTGTGCGACCTGCTGCGTCTTATGCCTGGATGGCAGCCGCCCTGACAAGTTTGCTGGCCTGGGCCAGCTTGTTTTTGTGGCAACTGAGCCTCCCTTTCCGGTTTCACTTTGCAAGTTGGGGGCCGGTCAATTTGTTCGCTTCTTCGCCGGAATTATTGGCAGACCCGGTTTCCTGGGTGTACGCGCTGGCTTTGCTCAGTATGACGGTTGCCATCGTTATGACCACCCCGGCGCGCTCGGTGCAGGTCAATGCCGTGGCTTTGAGTGGTACCGTGGGTCTGGCTGCGGTGGGGCTGTTGGCTTTGTTGGCGGACAATCCGCTAACCATTGTGCTGGTCTGGACGGCAATCGACCTGGTGGAGCTTTTCAACTCATTGCGCACGGCCAATTCTTCCGGTTTGAGCCAACGGGTTGTGATCGCTTTCGCGCTGCGCGGCCTTGGAACCGGTTTTGCCTTGTGGGCCAGCGTCACCAGTGTTTCGACCGGGCAACCCCTCCTGTTCGAGTCGGTGCCTGCCCAGGCCGGGATTTTCTTGCTGCTGGCTGTCGGACTGCGCCTGGGGGTTTTGCCGCTGCATCTGACTCTTCCCACCGAGCCGGGCTTGCGGCGCGGGCTGGGAACCACCCTGCGTTTGACGGCAGCCGCCTCCGGTCTGATTGTGCTGGCGCGCATTCCACCTTCGATTCTCCCAACGGGTTGGACATCCGTGTTATTGGGGTTGGTTGCCCTGGCTGCGCTCTACGCGGGCTGGAGCTGGATGTTTGCCGCCGATGCGCTCAACGGTCGTCCTTATTGGATTATTGGGATGGCGGCGCTCTCCCTGGCAGCGGCCTTGCGCGGCAGCGCCTCGGGTAGTGTGGCCTGGGGTATTTCTCTGGTCTTGTTCGGCTCGTTCTCCTTCTTGTATTCTGCCCGCCATGTCTGGATAACGCGGCTCCTGGCCGCACTTGGCTTGTTTCTGCTTGGCTTGCCGTTTACGTTTACAGCCTCCGGTTGGGAAGGTGCGTTCCCGCTGCCTGTTTTGTTTTGGCCGGCTTTTGTCATTGCCGCCGCCTTCCTGGTCATCGGCTATGTCCGACACCTGTTTCGCCAAGGGGAAACCCAATTCATCGACTTGCCACAATGGGCCAAAGCCTCGTTCCCGTTCGGCCTTGCCCTGTTGGCAGTGGCGGTACTTGTTTCGAGTTTCGGAGGTTGGCCGGGGGCCCTGCATGTTGGCGTTCTGATTCCCGGCCTTATCTTATTCATGTTGAGTGTTGGGGTGATCGCTGCTGCCCTGCGCTTTTCCGTTTTTGACCAGGTTTCGCGGAGCACCGCCCAGGCAATACAGAATTCGTCTTTCCTGGCATTTCAGGAACGCGTGGCCGGTTTTGCTTCGGGCCTTTATCATTTTTTGGGGCAGTTGAGCGGTTACCTGGGCGCTTTGCTCGAGGGAGACGGTGGCCTGCTTTGGACGTTGCTCTTGCTTGTTTTGCTTGTATCCCTTTTGCGAGGACGTTAACGATATGGATTATCTACAATGGACCGCCTCCATTTTACTGGCGGTTACGTCGGTTGGCTTATTGGTTAGTCGAGACTGGCGTTTCAGCCTGGGCCTGCTGGCCGGACAGTATTTCTGCGCTTTTTGGCTGATCCTTACAAGCTGGCCGCTGACCATGTCGGCGGCCAAACTTGTCACCGGCTGGATGGCTGTTGCCGCCCTGGCAATGACACAGATTGGCCTTCCGGAAGAAACGCAGCCCGAAACCTCCTGGCCGCAAGGCCGTCTATTTCGCTTGTTTGCGGCCAGCCTGGTATTGATTGCGACGGTGCAAGTGACGCACGACGTTCAACTCTGGCTGCCCAATGCCGGGCCGCAAATCGTTTGGGGCGCCCTTGTGCTGATTGGCATGGGCTTGCTTCATTTGGGCATTACCGTCCAGCCAATGCGCGTCATCATGGGATTGCTCACAACGCTGGCCGGTTTCGAAATTCTCTTTGCCACGCTGGATACATCCATCCTGGTGGCCGGCCTGCTGTCGGCCATTACACTTGGCCTCGCCCTGACGGGCTCATACCTGCTTACGGTCAACACACTGGAGGAAGCAGAGTGAACGCTCCGGTCGTCTGGATCGCTTTTCCGGCTGTGCTGGGCCTCATCCTATTGTTCCTGCCCTGGGAGCGCTGGGTGACCTATATTGGGACAGTCGCGATGTTGATCCTTGCGGCGATTGCTTTTTGGATTCCGACGGACACGGCCCAACTGATCGGGCCTTTCTCCGTGCGCATCGATTCCACCCTGAGCCTGTTTGGCCGTCAAATGAGCCTCACGCCAGCCGACCAGATCGTGCTCATCCTGATCTTCATGATTGGGGCCTTCTGGTTCTTCGGGACGTTGGCCGCGGACGGCGCGCGGCGCATCGTCCCCCTGGGAATGATCGTGATCGCCCTGTTGGTTGCCTCCCTGGCGGTGCAACCCTTCCTGTATGCAGCCTTGTTCATCGAAATGGCCGTGCTGGTCACGGTGCCGTTGTTGCTCAAACCGCGCCAGACACCTGGACGTGGCCTGATTCGTTTCCTCGTCTACCAAACGCTGGCCATGCCCTTCATCCTTTTTGCCGGATTTCTGCTATCGGGCATCACGGCTGGCCCTGCCGATATCGACCTGATCGTTCAGGCCGCCGGCTTACTTGGGCTCGGATTTGCCTTCCTCCTGGCCGTCTTTCCGCTTTACACCTGGATTCCTTTGTTGGCTGAAGAAGCGCACCCCTACGCTTTTGGCTTCATCATGACGCTCTTCCCGACCTTTAGCTTGATCTTCGGGTTGAACTTCATTGACCGCTATTCCTGGTTGCGCGACTCGGCCACTTTGCTTCAAGCCCTGCGCCTGACCGGCTTGTTGATGATTGTCACCGGCGGGGTTTGGGCCGCATTCCAGCGTTCCCTGAGCCGCACTCTGGCCTATGCGATCATTGCCGAAACGGGCGTTTCGTTGCTGGCTGTCAGCCTGCCCGACCGTCAGACCGGCCTACAGATTATGTTTTTTCTGCTCATTCCGCGCGCCCTGGCTCTCGGAGTCTGGACGTTGTCGCTCTCTATTTTCCAACTGGATGCGCCGCTGCGTTACGAGACGTTGCAAGGGCTGGGACGCAAATATCCGTTGGCGGCCGCCGGCCTGGTACTGTCGAACCTGACGTTGGCCGGTATGCCGCTGCTGGCCAGTTTCCCTGCCCGTCAGGCGCTGTGGGAAAAACTGGCCGCAACCTCCTTTTCGTCTGCGCTCTGGTTTGCCCTGGCAACCTTTGGATTATGGTTTGCGGCCATCCGGTCGTTAACCGTATTGGTCATGTCCAAGGAGCATGCTCCCTGGAAGTCTGTGGAGCTTAACGAGCAGCGCGTGCTTGTTGGTCTGGGGCTGTTGGGCCTGTTCCTGTTTGGATTATTCCCCCAATGGGCGCAACCGCTTTTTGCCAGCTTGCCCGCCATGTTTCAACACCTTGGGAAATAAGGTGCGTGAAAGCTGCAAAGCGAAGCCGCAGCGCCGACAACCCCTCATGCTATAATCGACTCAATTCCCCCTGGGAGAAAGCGTATGGACCTCGAAGAACTCGCTAAGAAAGTCGAATGGCTTGAAAAAGAACGTCGCAAAGATGTAGCGACGATTTCTGATTTACAGGAAAAACTGAACGCGTATGATGGAAATTTTGCGCTGATACAGAGCCGTCTGAAAGATGTGGATGACAACCTGAGCCGTTTCGCATCCACGGCAGGCCGCCTTGACCAGTTCGATGGGATGGTGGCCCAGTATCGTTCCGAGGTGACCAAGGCCATCGAAGGATTGGAGAAGCGCCGCCAAAAGCACGAACGAGAGATCGAAGATCGTCGTCGCGGCGAATTGGATGGCTTCAACAAATCTTTGCTCGATCTGCGCGGTTCGGTCGAGTCACTGCAAGAAGTGCGAAAATCCATTCGGGCGCGGGTGGATGAAGATGCACGTCTGGCGCATAATATCGCCCAACTCGAAAAGAAGCTCAATGACTTCGACCAGTTTGGTGACGACCTGCGTCGTTCAGTGCGCCTGACCGATGAAGCCCGCAAACAGGATAGCAAACGGATCGCCGATTTGCAGGGCGAACTTTCGGCAAACCGCAAGCGTTCGGAAGAAGCCCGTGAAAAGGTGGATGTCAACGCTGACGTGTTACGCCAGATTGATGGGCGGGTGAACGAGTTGATGGCAAGTGAAGCCGATCGTCGTCAGGCGCAGGTCGCTTTCATCGAGCAGCAAAACCTGTTCCAGGTGGAGCGTAACCGTTCCTGGAAGGAAATCCAGACGAAATTCGAGGCGTTTTCGAAACAAACTGCCGTCCTCGACCAACAATTAACCGCCATCGAGGAAACGCATCGCTCCGTCAAGCGCTCACAGGAGGCCTTCGACGACATCAACCAGCGCCTCGAACGCCGTATCAATGAGATTACCGAGATTCAACGATTGGCCGAAGATCGCTTCCGGCAGGAATGGGTGACGTTCAAGTCGGACGATCAGAAGCGGTGGACGAATTACACGCTTACACAGGACGAGATCGTCAAAGATGTGCGCTCCGAATTGGAGAAACTCAACCAACGCCTGGCAGATATCGACGAGACGATCCAGACATTGCAAGATATGTTCGAACAAGCCGGTGAGGCCACCGAAACTCAATTGCAAGAGTTGATGAATTGGGCGCACGAATACCTGACCCACTACGAGCGGATTATGGGCCGTTCGCGGCCCGTTCGTTGAGAAAGTGCACCTGAAATGGACGCGGCCGGGCAGCCCGCCTTGATCGACGAATTGCTCCGCGCGGCGCACGCCCACGGCGTTGGATTCGTCAGGGATGTGCTGGCGGAAGCCGAACTGGCGCCCGAATCCGCTGCGGAAACGCTGGCAGCTTGTATCCGCTCCGGGGCGCTGATCCCGCTCGAAGCGCCAGACCCGGCGCCTGATTCTCAAAATCTGATCATTACCGCCCCGGACTATATTGCTCTGAAAGAGCAGATTCTGGCGACGTTGGCGTCTTATCACCAACTGCATCCCATGCGGCGGGGCCTGTCGCGCGAGGCTTTGCGTAGCCAATTGAAGTTGATGCCGCGCGCGTTTCAGGCGTTGGTCGCAAGGCTGGCCCAGGACGGCGCGTTGAAGGTTGCCGGCAAGGGACTGGCTTTGCCGCAGCATACCGTCCGTTTTTTACCGCACCAGCAGGTGAAGGTAGACGCTTTGATGGAGCAATTTGAGGCAGCGCCGTTTGCGCCCCCTTCGCTGCGAGACTGCCGGGCCGTAGTTGGCGACACGCTCCTGGCGGCGTTGTTGGAGTCGGGCGATCTGGTGCAGGTTGCGCCCGAGGTTGCCTTCCGCCGAGCGGATTACGAGAAGATGGTAGCTCGTTTGCGCGAAGTTATCGAAGCGGACGGCGCGTTGACGGCGGCGCAGGTGCGCGACTTGTTCGGTACCAGCCGCAAGTACGCGTTGGCGTTCTTGGAGCATTTGGACGCCGTCGGTGTGACTGTTCGCGACGGCGATGTTCGGCGATTGCGGAGATGAACAGGCTATTGAGACTATGCACATCGCGATGTTTCACCCCAGCCTGATGATTTTGGAGAATTTATGGCACTCGACCCAACCTTCATGAGCAGTCTGCTCCTGATTTTGGTCGCCTTTGGCGGCGCTTTCCTGACGGCATTGTGGCTGGCGCTCGTCGTCTGGACCTGGCGCGATATTCGCAACCGCGCCCGCGATCCGTTGGCGCAGGCGTTGGCAGTGTCGGTGGTGGCGGTCTTGAACCTGCCGGGTGTGCTGGTGTATCTGATCTTGCGACCGGCGCACACGCTGGAAGAAGAATATCAGCGCACCCTGGAAGAAGAGGCTTTGTTGGCTTCCATTGAAGACCAGGCCTTGTGCCCCGGCTGTGAACGGCGCGTCAAAGAAGACTGGCAGGTTTGCCCGAACTGTCATACCCGGCTCAGAAAAGCCTGCCAACATTGTGGACGCTTGATGGAACTGCCCTGGAACATCTGCCCGTATTGTGGCACCACCGCGCCCGGCGTTCGCAAAGAGGCCGCTGAGACGCCCCTCGCGCAGGAGAATCCGCAGGGATGATCGTGCGTTTGCCTGTGTCCACGTTCTGGCAATTCCTACGGAGTAAAAAATTGCCCGTCTTCCGATGGGCAGCTTTTTTTATTCTCTTTGGATTACTCTTCCAGCCCTGGCAGACGGCCCATGCCCATCCCCTGGATATGTATTCCCAAAACCTGTCTGTGACGATTGCAGCAGACGGGCTTCACATCGACTGGAAGATTCTCCCCGGCCCCTTGCTGGCAGACGCTGTTTGGGGTGCAGCCGATCAGAATCAGGATGGCGCGGTCAGTTTGCAGGAAGGGGAAGCCTGGGTCTCGCCTTTCCTTTCCAAAATGCAGATTTCGATTGACGGCCAACTGCTGGATAAAGTCACGATTTCTGAAATCCATTGGCCTGCCAAAGTGGATGTACTCCGCACGGGGGAAGACCCGATTGACATTCAGATGTTGGCAAAATGGCCCGGCGCCCTGGCCGGCGTGCAGCAAGTGGAAGTTTACCCCGCTTATCTGGAGTCCAACAGTTTATACTGGTTCTCCATAACCGGCCAGGACGGCCTATCCTTTGCGCAGCCAAAACAGAACAGTGGGCGTCTCGATTTGAGCGTCTATCCGCCCAACGGGAACAGCGCAGCTTCGGGCACGAGTGTTCCCCTATTGACGAACTGGAACAGCGGCATTCCAACGTTGCCCGGTTTTAGTGGCGTGGTATCAAGCGCAGCGGCCGGCCTGACCAACCAGGCGCAGCCCCAGACGCCGTCGGGAGCCCTGACCAGCGTAACGGATGCGCTGGTGGGGCTGGTCAAGACCCAGGAATTTTCGCCGTTGTTCCTGCTTGGCGCTTTTCTGTTGTCGCTGGCGTTGGGCAGCTTGCATGCCCTGACGCCCGGACACGGCAAGGCGTTGGTAGCGGCCTACCTGGTTGGTTCACAGGGGCGACCTCGCGACGCTGTCTTCCTGGGCCTGGTCGTGACCTTGACTCACACCGGTTCCGTACTGCTGCTGGGATTGCTCACATTGGTGGCCTCGCATTACATCCTGCCCACATTGATCACGCCCTGGCTGGAGATTGCCTCTGGTCTATTGGTGATCGGATTCGGCCTCAAATTGTTGTTCCAGCGCCGACGCGATTTACTCTCCTGGCGGACGTCGCAGAAAAAAGAATCGACTTCCGTCGCCGTTGGACCAACATTGAAGATTCTTCCACAAACGGCTATGCCACTCGGCGCTGGTCGTTCCATGGGGCCGTTATCTCCGCATGAACGCGATCACGCCCATCCTCATTCTCACGCCGACGAGCACATGCATTCGCACGCGCACGGCGAACACGGGCACTCGCACAACTTGCCTGCCGGAGAGGTTACCTGGAAGTCACTTCTGGCGTTGGGAGTCAGCGGTGGGTTGGTGCCCTGTCCCGATGCGATTGCGATTCTCCTGGTGGCGGTGGCGATCAACAGAATTCCGTTCGGAATGTTGTTGATCGTGGCGTTCAGTATTGGCCTGGCAATGGTGCTGATCGGGATCGGACTGGCAATGGTGCAGGGTGTCCGCATGATTGCTCGCAGCGACCTGCTGACCCGCTTCAGTATGTACACGCCGATTGCCAGTGCGGTGATCGTCTCCGGATTGGGAATCGCGCTGACGGTGAGCGCCTTTAATACCTTGAATCTCTCCAAAGTGATTGCAGGCGGCACTTCGTCTGCGCAGGTAACTGTGCCTGTGCCGGCCTTCGATGTTCAGCAGGCGCGTTTGCTTTATATGGCGCCTGACAGCGCGGCAAACGACCAGTTGTTCCGCCTGTCGTTGTCGGGTGGAACACCCATACAACTTACCCACGAGCCATCGGGTATTTCGGGCTATTCGGTCTCGCCGGATAAAAAGACGGTGCTTTACACCGTCTTCGACAATGGCGATTCGTCGATCTGGGCCATCCAGCCAGACGGGGGCGGGAAACGCCTTGTCTTGAATTGTCCGCAGTCACAGTGCAATTCGCCCGAATGGTATCCGGATAGCCAGAAATTCGTCTACGCCCGTCTCGACCATCCGCAGAATACGTCTTTGTCGCGTTTTAGCCTGTGGTGGCTGGACCTTTCCACAGGGAAGAGCAGCCCCATTTTTCAGGATCAGGCCTTCCCCAGTTTTGCTCCGAAATTCTCGCCCGACGGTCAGTGGTTGAGCTACATTTCCCCGGCGAACACCACAATTCAGATTTATCATTTAAGTGATGGGCGCAGCCTGTCCATTTCGCTTGGGTCACAGTCGACCACGCCCGAAGTCTGGAGCCCCAGCGGAGACTCGCTGCTCTTTTGGGACCCGGTCTCAAGCCAGGACGGGGCGCCGCTGCACGTCAAGCGTTACTTCCTCGATTCGGGCAAGATCATCGACCTGGGTGGCTCGGATAACCAAGCTGACTATACTGCGGTCTGGTCGCCGGATGGCAAGTGGATCGCCGTCGACCGCGATATTCCTGCCACTACTGGCGGCACGCCGCAGCAGGGCGACCAGGTCTGGCTGGTCAAGCCCGACGGGAGCCAGTCTCACGTGCTGCTCGACGAAGCGAACGTTTCCTACTCCGACTTGAGCTGGTCGCCGGATGGCCGCTACCTGGTCTATTCGCGCTACTCTTACCAAGACGTTGGGCATCCTGCCATTGGCATGGTGGATATCCAGAGCAATCAACGTAGTACGCTGGTGGACAGCGGCACCTCGCCTGAACTGTTGCCATAGCGATTTCAAATTCCCTGAGTTTGCCTTCGAGTGCCGCAACTTTATAAAAGTGGAGCGCGCAAGGCCTGGTTTTCGGGAAAAAACCCAGAACACAACCCTACAGCTTAGGGAAGTTGCGGTACGAGGCCTAAAATTTATGAAATTCGAAACCATCCACCTGTACCGTCTGTCTATGCCGCTCGTGGCGCACTTCGAGACCTCTTTCGGGCGCATCCATACGCGCGAGTGCATCCTCGTTAAAATCGAGTCCGAAGGCTTGGTTGGTTGGGGTGAGTGCGCCGTCGACCGCGATCCCGGTTATTCCTACGAGACAACCGGGACAGCCCTGCACATTTTGAAGCAGTTCGTGCTGCCGTTGGTGCTCGGCCAGGACGTGGGCGGAGCCGCCGACTTCCAGGAGCGCGTGGCGCCGGTGCGCGGGCATCACTTGGCCAAAGCTGGCGTCGAGATGGCCTTGTGGGATCTGTTGGGTAAACGCGACGGCCAGTCGCTGCGGGAGATGTTGGGCGGCATCCGGGATGCGGTGGACGTGGGTGTTTCCGTTGGCCTGCAAGACACCACGAGCGAACTGCTGCGGGTTGTGGATGGTTATCTCGCCGACGGCTACCGGCGTGTCAAGCTCAAGATCAAGCCCGGGCGTGACATCTCCGAAGCTGAAGCCGTGCGCAAAGCCTACCCAGAACTCAAACTCCAGGTGGATGCCAACGCCGCTTACAGACTGGACGATGCCCCGGCGCTGCTCCCGCTCGATGACCTGGGCCTGTTGCTTATCGAGCAGCCGCTCTTCGAAGACGACCTGTGGGAACATCACAAGCTACAGAAACAATTCCACACGCCTATTTGCCTGGACGAATCGATCCTTTCGCCGCGTCACGCGCGCGATGCCCTCGAAATGGACGCCTGCCGCGTCATCAACATCAAGGCAGGGCGTGTCGGCGGCCTGAGCCAGGGCTTTGCCATCCATGACCTGTGCCGTGCGGCGGGTATCCCGGTTTGGTGCGGCGGCATGTTGGAAACCGGGATCGGGCGCGCTTCCAATCTGGCGCTGGCCTCGCTGCCTGGCTTCACGCTCCCCGGCGACATCTCGGCCTCCGAGCGCTATTACACCCGCGACGTGACCCGCGAACGCTTTACGCTCAACGCCGACAGCAGTATCGACGTGCCTAACGGCCCCGGCCTGGGCGTCCACGTGGACGAAGACGCTGTGCGGGCTTTCTGCCTCGACGAAATAGTGCTTAAGAACTAGCGCATGGCGCACGGTGAACGCCCTGACCATTTTATAATTGCTTCTGCCGTGAAGCGTATCTTCCTGATCTGTCTCGTTTTCCTGATGGCGTGTACTCCCTCAGCGGGAAGTGCAGCGCTTGGATTCAACCCGCCGGCGACTCCCAGCCGGACGCCATTTCAACCCGATGCGTCTCTCTCCCAGTCCGCCGCCGGGCCGAGCGCCCCGCCAGCCATTCCGTTGTCGCTTGCCTCTCCCTCGCCGGTAGCGCTTGCCTCCTCCCCACCCCCCGTTTCACAGAGTCTATACATTGCTTCCGACGTCCCGGAAAAGTTGCGTCAGCTTGCCCTGGCTTCCGGGCTGGCTGCCGCTGATTCGGCGCAGGCGGCCACGCTCCGCCTTGGAACGGCGACCTCGCTCGGTGCTCCGGCGTCTTCCACGTGGATTTATGCGCTCGTCGCTGCCTTTCCCACCGTCCGGGATGATGTCAGCCTGGCGGCGCTGAAGGACGCCTGGTCTGGCGCAGATGCTCGCGGGTTGGTGATGACGGAATCGACTTACGGGGCGTTGAAGTCTGTTTTGGGCGAGGCTGGCAGCGGGGTGGTCCGTTTCGCGCCGGCCAACGGCGTGGTAGCGGCGCTCTGGCAGAATCGTTCATTGTGGGGCATCGTCCCTTTCGAGTCGCTGGATCCAAAATTGAAGGTGTTCAGCCTGGACGGCCAGTCGCCGATCGATAAGGGCTTCGAGCCGGCGGCTTATCCGCTGAAGGTAGGATTCGCGTTGCAGCCTGCGGCTTTTGCCCTACCGGCCAGTAACCGTGATCCGGCGCAGTTGACTACGCTGCTGATGACCGGCACCACGGCTTTGACGCGCGCCACGGCTTATAAGATGCAGCAGAACGGCGTGGATTATCCCGCGCGGGATATTCTCGATTGGCTGACCTCGGCGGATATTTTGCACGTCAGCAGCGAGGTGCCGTTCACGCCGGATTGCCCACCGCCTAATCCGAACGACCATCATCTGCGCTTTTGCAGCGCCGAGAAAAACATCCAACTCTTCGACGACATCGGTGTGGACGTGGTCGAGCTGACCGGCAACCACCTTAATGATTATGGCACTGCCGCCTTTGCCAATACGCTGGCGCTGTATCGCCAGCACGGGTTTGGCCTGTTCGGGGGCGGCGATGATTTGGCCGATGCCATGCAGCCTTTGACGATGGAGAAGAACGGTACGCGCTTGGCCTTTATCGGCTGCAACGTGCCAGGCCCCACACAGGCTTTTGCTACGGCAACGACGCCCGGCGCAGCGCCCTGTGGCGATTACGGCTGGATTACCAGTGAGATTTCGAAACTCAAGTCGCAGGGCGATCTGGTGATCGCCACGTTGCAGTATGACGAGTATTACATCCCGACCGCACCCGACAACCAGGTGCGTGACTTCCAACGCCTGGCGGAGGCCGGTGCGACGATTGTCAGTGGGTCGCAGTCGCATTTCCCGCAGGCCATGGCTTTCGACGGCGACTCGTTCATCCACTATGGCCCCGGGAATTTGTTCTTCGACCAGATGGATGTGCCCGTGGTGGGCACGCGGCGCGAGTTCCTCGACCGCCATGTGTTTTATAATGGAAAGTACATCAGCACCGAGTTGTTGACCGCGCTGCTGGAAGATTACGCCCGTCCGCGCCCGATGACGCCGGACGAGCGTCAGCAGTTCTTGCAGACGTATTTTGCGGCCAGCGGTTGGTGATTATGGAATTTGTTCTCATCACCCTTTCCCCTCTCGTTGGAGAGGAGCAAACGAGGAACAGAACCTATGACCATTCATGACATTTCCTTGACGATTTCTCACGAGATGCCCATCTGGCCCGGTGATCCGGAAGTGGAATTGAGCCAGCTTTCGTTTATCGACCGGGGCGCCAATGCCAACGTTTCGCTGTTATCGTTCGGGGTGCACACCGGCACACACGTCGATGCGCCCCACCATTTTTTGAACGACGGGCGCACCGTCGAGTCGTTGCCGCTGGACGTGTTGACGGGTCCGTGCTACGTGCTCCAACTGCCCGACGACGTGGATGCCATCACCGAGGAGGTCTTGGCGCGCACGCCTTTACCGCAGGGAGTCTCCCGCCTGCTGTTCGGCACGCGTAATTCGAAGTGGTGGGCCGCCGGAGAGAACACTTTTCAGACCGATTTCGTCGGCGTGACGGAAGAGGGTGCGCAGTGGTTGGTGGAGCATGGCGTTAAATTGGTGGGTGTGGACTATCTATCCGTGGCCCCCTACAAGCAATCGCGACCTACGCATGTGATCTTGTTGGAAGCGGGCGTGGTTATCGTCGAAGGGTTGAACCTGTCGCAGGTGCCACGCGGCTTTTATGATCTGTACTGCCTGCCACTAAAGATCGCCGATTCGGATGGCGCTCCGGCGCGGGCGATCTTGGTAGGATCGTAAGGATACCGATTCAAGCGGTTTAGTCGAAATAAATGTTCAGGTCCGAACAGTCGAAGCGGTTGCCACAGTTCGGGCAGGTCACTTTGCAACTTCGTTCGACCATTTCTGCGCCGCAGCGGTCACAGAGGTAGACTCGTTTTCCGTTGCGGCTCGTTTGCTCGTTTTGTTCCTGTGTTGTGGGGACGTTCGTCTCAGGATTGGTCATAACTTACCGGTTTGAACAGACTTGCTTCGAATTCATCCAGGTGGTCCCGCCCCAGGCGGCGTACCTCCGCCATAACGGCATCCAAGTCACGGCGCAGCCCGGCGACGTCCACGCCCCGGCAGCGCTGCGGCCATCTCGTCAGCCAGCGTTGACTGCGTCCATAGACTTTGACCGCCCCGGCGTAATTCCTGCGTGTGACGTGTAGATAGACCACCGCCGCCTGAAGAATTCCGCGATACAGCTCCCGGATGGGGCCCGTCTCGGCGCGCCAGGCGGTTTCCAATTCTTCGTGAGCCTCGAAGTAGTGTCCGGCGTTCATCAGCTCGATGCCTTCACGCGCCTTGGGGTGCAACGCGCCGGCGCAATCGTCAGAAGTGGACATGGGCAGTAGTATACTCCACACCCCAGCAAAAATTTGCTGCTTTCCCACGGAAAACCCCGGAGAATTATCGACAGGTGCGAGTGGGGGTAAAATTGTTGAGCGATGCTTAAAAAGCTTTTGCAGCACCGGATCACTGTGATCATTCTTGCTGTACTTGGCCTGGGAGCGTTGGGCTATCTGGCCTCCAGCATGCAGGGGTTTTATTTCACGCCGTCACAGCCCTTTTCGTTGGGGGGGCCGGGCAAAAGCGGAGCCGTCACCGAGAAACTGCCCGACGTCAAACTACCCTTTTACCAACAATTGTTCTTTTGGATTTTTGTGGCCCTTTTGGTGATGGCCGTGATTGCATTCCTGGATTCCAATATGCGCAAGAAGGTGCTCTGGATGTCGGTCCGTTTCGTCGCCATTTTGCTGGCCTTGTGGTGGGTGTTACAAAACCAGGTCATGCCGCGGCTCCAGGGACAAGTCGGTCAGACGGCTGCCAACCAGGCTGCCGGGAGTCCGAACGTGGGGACGACCTTGCCGGTTTTTACGCCTCCGGCGCTCTCCCCGCTGGCGTTGTACGCGCTAAGCGCCGGCGTTGTGTTTGGGCTGTTGGCGCTGGGCTGGTTCATTTTTGCGCGGTTGCGCCGTCCGTTGCCGGATTCCTCGCTGGAGACGATCGCTGAAATCGCCCGCGACACGCTGGACGGTTTGTCGATTTCCGCTAACTGGGACGAGGCCATCGTGCGTTGCTATCTGCGCATGAACGAGGCGGTTCGCCGCGAGAGAGGACTCTTCCGCCAGACGGGGATGACGCCTCGCGAGTTTGCGCAGTACCTTGAGAACGCCGGCCTGCCCGCAGAAGCCATCCACACCCTGACGCACCTGTTCGAGCGGGTGCGCTACGGCGGCGAGACATCTGGCCCGCAGCAACGGGCGCAGGCCATCGCAGCGTTGCACACCATTTTGCAGGTCTGTGGGGGGCGCCCGTGAATCGTCGTCAGGCGGCTTTGGTCGTCGTGGCGCTTGTTGCTTCCTTGGCGCTGGCGTTTCCCTTGCGGGAAGCCGTTGAGCAAATGGTGGTCGTGCCGCTGGCGTTCGTCTGGTGGTTGTTGCGTTTCGTCTATTCTGTCATCCCGCAACAGTTCTTGTGGACCGGATTACTTTTCCTGATTGCATACGTCGCCTTGGAAATTTTCCTGGCAGCGCCCCTGCGCGAAGGTCGCCATCGGCCTGTCGAAAGAGCAGCACGCGGCCCGGTGGAGAACCTCGCTCACTGGATCGAGAATGGCGATAACGGCATTTACTTCAAATGGAGTCTGGCGCGGCTGGTAGGACGGATCGCTTTGCAAGTGCAGGAACTCCGCGACCATCGTGCGGCGAAGAATCTTTCCTGGGGGCGTGAAGGCCCGTCGCAGGCGGTGCAGGCGTACCTGCAAGCAGGTTTGAACAGCAGCTTTGCCGATTACCCCTTGCCGGGGCGTTTCCGTCCGCCGGCGAAGACCCCCTTCGATATTGATTTAAACGTTGTCGTCGAATATTTGGAATCCCAAATGGAGAAGCAGGATGATCGAAACCGTCGCTGATGTATCCGAACTGGGTCGGAAAGTTTTATCTGAAGTGGAACACGCCGTCGTCGGCAAACGCGATGTGCTGGAGATGGTTATGGCGGCGGCTCTGGCTGGTGGACATATCCTGTTCGAGGATTTTCCTGGCCTGGGGAAGACGCTCATTGCCCGTAGCTTTGCCAGCGCTTTGGGGATCGAATTCAAGCGTATCCAGTTCACGCCAGACCTGTTGCCCGGCGACATCACCGGTGGCTTTATCTTCAACCGAACGGAGAATCGTTTCGAACTGCGGCGCGGGCCCATTTTTGCCAATCTGATGCTGGCCGACGAGATCAACCGCGCTTCGCCCAAGACGCAGTCCGCGCTGTTGGAAGCCATGCAGGAAGACCATGTCACGCTCGAAGGGGAGACGCTGTCGCTACCGGAACCGTTCCTGGTGCTGGCGACGCAGAATCCCATCGAATACGAGGGCACCTTTCCGCTGCCGGAGGCGCAACTCGACCGTTTCATGCTCAAGCTCTCGCTGGGGTATCCCACGCTCGAAGACGAAAAAGAAATCCTTCAGCGCCGTCATCAGCGCCAACAGGAACAGGTTGATCTTGCACAGGTCACCAACGAGCACGAGATCATGGAAATGCGCCGCGTGGTCGAGGGTGTCCATATCGACCCGGACCTGGAAACGTATATCACCCAACTGGTGCATGAAACGCGCCAGGAACGGCGGGTGGCCGTCGGCGCTTCACCGCGTGGTTCGCTGGCCTTCCTGCGCATTGCCAAGGCGAATGCAGCCTTGAGTGGACGCTCTTTCGTGCTCCCCGACGATATCAAACGTTATGCGGCCCCGGTGCTGGGACATCGCATCATTCTACAACCGGAGTATTGGATGAATCGCAGCGTCGCCGGGGAGGTGATTCGCGACGTGTTGGCCAAAGTTCCCGTGCCCGTCGTGAGCGGCGCTTGAGCAATGCAATGAATCGCAGCCTGCTGGTTGGACTGTTGGCTTTTTTTCTGGTCTTTGTCGGTCTGCTGTTGATCGGCGCCGGCTGGTTGGTTTTGTCGATTCCCCTGGTCGTTTACCTGCTGGAGGGTCTTTTGCGCGGGCCGGAGAAAGTCGTCCTCGAGGCCGAACGCACACTCAGCCAGGAACGCACCAATCCCGGTGTTCCTGTGATCGTCACCTTGCGGGTGACCAATCACGGCCCGACGCTCGAACAATTGATTCTATCGGACCCCTTGCCAGCCTTCTTGGACGTTGTGGAAGGTTCTCCCAGCCGGATGATGACGCTGCGCCACGGAGAGACGCTCACCTGGCATTATACGGTCCAGGGACGGCGTGGGTACCATGCTTTCAGGGCCCTATCTGCCATCGCCAGTGACCGTCTCGGCGTTTTTACCCGTCGACTTTCGATTCCCACCAGCGGGCAATTGCTGATCCTTCCGCCAGTCCCGCGCCTACGCAACCTGGTGATTCGTCCGCGTGTGACGCGTGTCTACGCGGGCGCAATACCCGCCCAGCAAGGCGGCCCGGGTGTGGAGTTCTTTGGCGTGCGCGACTATCAGCCTGGCGATCCGCCGCGCTGGATCAACTGGCGCGCCAGCGCTCATCACGAGCGCACCCTTTTTTCGAACGAATACCAGCAGGAACGGGTCGCCGATGTGGGCATCGTCCTCGACGCCCGCCGTCGCGTCAACGAATTCCGTGGAGGCCGTTCACTTTTCGAGCACTCTGTCCTGGCAACGGCTTCCCTGGCCGATGCCTTCCTGGATCAGGGCAACCGCGTTGGCTTGATGGTTTACGGCCAGTTTATCAATTGGCTGGCGCCCGATTATGGAAAATTACAACGTGAACGCCTGCTCCAGGCGCTCGCACGTGCCCAGCCCGGCGAGAGTCAGGCCTTTTCCGGGTTGGTCGTCCCGCCACGTCTGTTCCCGGCCATGTCACAGATTGTGTTGGTCAGCCCGCTCTTAGACGACGACGTAAGCGTTCTGCTGCGTCTGTGCGCAGGCGGCTACTCTTTGATCGTGGTCAGCCCCAACCCCGTCCAGTACGAAAAGAACCTCCTGCCCGCCAGTCCCGCCGCCACGTTGGCCGCTCGCATTCTGCACGTGCAGCGCGAGGTCACGCTCCAGCGACTGCGTCACGCCGGGGTACGGGTCGTCGACTGGGACGTTGAATGCCCCTTGGAAAACCTGGTCGAGAGTGCGCTTTCCCATCCACCGGCTTTTCTGCGCGCCATCCTCCAGGGCGGAGGTAGAAAATGATCCGCTTCTTATTTATTGGGATGCTGGTTGGAAGCGCTCTGGCTCTGGGGATTGGTTGGGCCCAAACTTCACTACCCGCTTTGGAAGTTTTGCCAGGCGTTCTGGCTGCCCTGTGGCTGGTCGCCGTGTTACGAGGCTTTTCCTGGGCCTCGAGCGTCGGATTCTCCCTGATGGTTTTACTGAGCGCCGTTGGACTGTCCAAGGGGATGCTGTTACCCTGCGCGCTGGTTGGCGTGGTGGCTTCGTTGGTCGCCTGGGACTTGTTTGCCTTCGGGCAACGGCTGCGTTATGCCGCATCTGATGACTACCCCGTCCGCCTGGAGTTGCAGCACCTGGCGCAGTTGGGCGTGGTTGTCGCTTTGGGCTTGGTGCTGGCCTGGATTTCGTCTACGGTCCGACTGGCGTTCAAGTTCGAATGGCAGGTTGTCATGGCGCTCATTGCCCTGGGCGGACTAAGCACCCTGATCGGTTGGCTACGACGCAACGGAGAGTAATTCTGCGCTGGGTAAGGCAGAAAGGGTGGCCGTATGATGGACGCCTTCGTCGAGAAGCGAAATCTTGCTAAAAGAAGGTAACCTTCCTTAAACCAAATCCCCTGCTCACGAGCAGGGGATTTGTCTTGCGAAACGCTCCAGAGGAGAACCATGAAGTGATATTCCAAATCACACCCTAGGTCATATTCTGGCATTCTTGAAACATTTGCTGACAGGTGGCACCTTCCAATTTGATTGAACAGCACCACCTGTCAGATCGAGAGGATCGCTTATTACACTTTCAGTATAGCGCGGGAGACTTTACATCGACTCTGCAGTTGGCGTTTGTCAATTACAGTGTTGCAAATTTCGGGCGAAAATATCGACGAGGCGTGTTTCTTGCGGGTGTTGAACGCCCTCACAAGCTGGAAAGCCAGGCTTCCGCCGCGCCGGGTTGCTGGAAGCGGAAGACTTTCAGGTGCGCATTTTCTGGTTGTGCAAGGAGTTGCGGATATTCCTGCTTACGCCGCCAATAGGTTTTGAACAGCCACAGGAAGAGGGAGTCTTTGGTGAAAAAATGAGTCCACAGGTTTTCGGTATTGCCGCCGAAGAGTTTTTCCTGCGTCAGGGCGCGCTTCCAGGTGCGTCGCCACAAGCGCCCGAAAACCGTCAGAAAGGGATAGTCGAGCCAGACGAGGGCCTGTGAGCGCGGCCAGACGATGTCACGCACGACGTGATAGTTCCCTGCAACACACCAGCGAGGCGTGCGGGTGGCCTGGTCCACGCGCTGGCGAAAGATGTCGTTCGGCGCTTCGGTCCAATTTGGTTCCCAGTGCAGGGCATCCAACTCGATATAGGTCAAATCGAGGCGCCTGGCGAGCCGTTGGGCCAGCGTGGATTTTCCGGAGCCGGTTGCGCCCACGACGACGACCCGGCAGTAGGGAAACGAATCCATTCTTCTCCTGTTCGATTATGTGAAAAGGGGACATATTATACTCATCACAGCCGCAAGTTATTTCCTGATCAGAAAGACATATCTTGCGGCCGTGGGCATTATATAATGCGAAGAGAGATGGCCTGAAGTTTTCACATAGTAAGAAGGAGGACGCTGATGTTCGATCTCCCCGACGATCAGATTCTGCCGCTCTCGATGCAGCATGTTTTCTGGACGTGGTCTGCACAGGCCAGGGTGACGCCGATTCCCGTCAAACGCGCCAAGGGCGTTTATTTTTGGGATGTGGACGACAAGCGTTATCTCGACTTCAATTCGATGACGATGTGTGTCAATATCGGCCACGGCGACAAGCGTGTGATTCGCGCCATTCAAGAGCAGGCGGCCAGGTTGCCTTATACGGCGCCCAGTATGACCAACAACGTGCGCGCGCTGGCTTCCAGGGCAGTGGCGCAGGTGACACCCGGCGGTCGATTAGGCAAGGTGCTCTTTACACTGGGCGGCGCAGACGCCAATGAGAACGCCATCAAGGTGGCGCGCGGTTTTACGGGGCGCTTCAAGATTCTTTCACGGTATCGTTCGTATCATGGCGCCACCGCGGGGGCACTGGCCGCTACCGGCGATCCGCGTCGTGTGGCCTGGGAGCCAAGCCTGATGCCGGGTGTGGTGCACTTCCTCGACCCGTACCGCTATCGTTCTACTTTCCATCGTTCCAACCCCGATATTTCCGAAGCGGACTTCAGCCGTGATTATCTCAACCACTTGGAAGAAATCATCACTTACGAAGGCCCGGAGACCATTGCCGCGCTGCTGTTGGAAAGCGTGACCGGGACGAATGGCGTCATCATTCCCCCGGAAGGGTATTTACAAGGCGTGCGCGCCTTGTGCGACAAGTATGGCTTATTGCTGATCGCCGACGAGGTGATGAGCGGATTCGGGCGCACCGGCAAGTGGTTCGCCGTTGAACACTGGGATGTCGTCCCCGACATCATTACGATGGCGAAAGGCCTGACCTCGGCTTACGCCCCGCTGGGGGCGGTTGCCATGAAGCCTGAGATTGCCGCACACTTCGACGAGCTGGTGTACAAGTCGGGGCTTACGTATACGTCACATCCCATTTCGCTGGCGGCGGCCATTGCCAATATCCAGGTGCTAAAAGAAGATGGGCTTGTGGAGCACGCCGCAGCGATGGGGCCGTTGCTGCACCAGATGTTGGTGGAATTGGGAGAGTCGCATCCCTCGGTGGGCGAGGTGCGTTCTATTGGGTTGTTCGGCATCCTGGAACTGGTGCGTGACCGCGCGACGAAAGAGCCGCTGGCCCCCTGGGATGGCTCCAGCCCGGAGATGATCGCTTTCCGGCGATATTGTCTGGCGCACGGTCTCTACCTGGATACCCACTGGCACACGGTATTGATCATCCCCCCCTTGATTATCACCGAGGCGCAGTTACGGGAAGGCTTTGCCGTATTGGACGAGGCTCTGAAAATCACAGATAAAACAGCCCGATAGGGTTCTGTTGATTTTCAGGTCTCGATGATTTTCTTGATCGCAGCCAGGGTACCGTGCAGGCCGGCTTTGAGTTGGGTTTGGACGACTTCATCCCTATCGTCATTGAGGTTGTTTGCAGAGGTTTCCACCGTTGCATTCAGCCTGGTTCCCCTGCCAGATGTTTCTAGCTTATAGATTGTCGTTATGGGGGAGGCAGGCGGTGTGGCGAATGTCTTGATGCCGAATGTCTTATTTGGCTCGAGGGCTACGACCTCGTTCTCGGAGCTGAAATCTTGCCCCATGATCTGGCCTTTCATCACGTAATGCGTCCCAACAGCCAGGGGCCCGTCCAGGGCGACCACCATGATGCCTGTCTGAACGGCTTTCAAGTTCTCCAGATTCGTCAAAAATGTATAAACGGCTTCTACCGGGCAGTTAAGTTGAACAGATGCTTCCATCGTCATCATTCTGATCCTCCTCGAAAAGGGTTCTTGGGGAACCTCCGTCGTGGAGCTTCGCAATAAAATATACTGTTGAAAATTATAACGAGGATTCTTTTTAGCCAGAAGCCGCCAAATGGTACTATTGGAGTCTCCCCCTGTTGTTGCCGTGTCCGATATTATTGTGCCGTGATGGGTCTATTGGATGCCCAGTTCAAGTTGGTGCAGGATGTCATCGACGATGGTCTCGGGCGTGCCAGAGATGTCCACTTGCAGAGCGTTCGAAGGGATTTCCAGCGCCTCGAACTGACTAGCCAACAGGGAAGGTGGCATGAAGTGACGTTTGCGCCTTTGCAGGCGGGAGGCAATCAGAGGGTAGCTGCCGTGTAAAAAGACGAAACGCACGTCCTGTGTCTCTCGCGTGAGAGATTGCCGGTACGACTCTTTCAACGCGGAACAGGTGATGATGGCCGAGTTCTCATGCCCTGACAGATTCAGGATCAAGGCATGAATTTTGTCCAACCAGGCGGCGCGGTCGGCGTCTGTCAGCGGGATGCCCTGCTTCATTTTTTCGACATTGGCCGGCGGGTGGAAGTCATCGCCGTCGTAGAAGGGCCAGCCCAGACGTTGGGAGAGCAATTCGCCAATGGTCGTTTTGCCCGATCCAGAAACGCCCATCAAAATAAGAATCATGCTGAATAGTATAGCGCAAGACCTTCTTGCCCACAAATTTTCCCGAACGCTTGTCTGCGAACCCTTAAACTGCAACTTTTCATGCCCTCCCGCATCTGATAAAATGTAGTATCTTCTTGATGAGCGAGGCATGGTCTGTTCTCGAGCCTTGAGAAGAGAATCACAGTTACTTTTCATAACATGAGGCGAATGATGACTCTCAACCTTAGTGGTTTTTCTGAAGACACAACTCCTGAAGAAAATAAGCATGTCAAAGTGCTGGTGCTCGGCGCAGGCCCTGCCGGGTTATCTGCGGCCTTGTACACGGCCCGTGCGGAGTTGAATCCTGTTGTGCTAACCGGCACCGAACTGGGGGGGCAGGCTGCCCTGACTCACACAATCGAAAATTATCCCGGATTCCCGGATGGTGTAGGCGGTTCGGAACTGGGGGAACTGTTCCAGAAACAGGCCGAACGCTTCGGGACGAAGGTCGAGTTCGATACGGCCAGCGCCGTCGATTTGAGCAAACGCCCCTTCAAAGTCAGCGGCGACAACGGCGAATACTACGCTGATACGTTGATCGTGGCTACCGGCGCCCGTCCGAACCACCTGGAAGTGCCGGGTGAATACGAACTGACCGGTAAGGGTGTCTCCTACTGCGCGACCTGTGACGGCTGGTTTTTCAAAGATAAGAAGGTGGTCGTGGTGGGCGGCGGCGATAGCGCCCTGGAGGAGGGTCTGTTCCTGACGCGTTATGCCTCCTCGGTGACGATTATTCACCGCCGCGATGAATTACGCGCGGGTGCGATTCTGCAGAAGCGCGCCTTTGCCGATGAAAAGATCGACTTTATCTGGAATACGGTCGTTACCGAAGTGGTTGGTGAAGACAAAGTAACGGCGGTCAAGCTCAAAGATGTTCAGAGCGGCGAGGAACGCAGCCTCCCCGTAGACGGCGTATTCATTTTTATCGGTCATACGCCCAATACGCAAATCTTCAAAGGCCAGTTAGACATGGATGAACTGGGTTATGTAAATGCCAACCAGCGCATGGAGACCAGTGTGCCGGGCGTCTTCGTGGCCGGTGAAGTGGCCGACTCTCATTTCCGGCAGGTGGTCACCTCGGCGGGGATGGGCGCTGCCGCAGCCATCCAGGCGACCCATTTCCTCGAAAAAGAGACGGTCAATGCCTGACCAACTCGCAGATAAAATAGGATGAAGAGAAGAGACTTCCGTGTCTGATGCAGGGAGTCTCTTTTTTTGTTACAATAGAAAAGGTTTGTCTTGATGGCAAGCATATAAAGGTAGGTGGGAACCAATTTGAATTGAGTATTTGTATACAGACCCCAGAAATGGTGCCTTTTCGTGGGGCATTTGCTCCAGATAGGAAAACCGGTTCTTCGAGAATCCTTGCCGGAGGTGGGGTGGATATTTCCCGGTGCAGTGATCTCTGAAGGACCAAAAAACGCTACGGAGGAGTTATGGCTAAAGTTTCTATCATTGGCGCCGGGATGACAGGCGCGACGACTGCACACTGGCTGGCAGAGCGGGAATTGGCCGACCTGGTTTTGGTGGATGTCGTAGAAGGGATGCCCCAGGGCAAAAGCCTGGACCTGTTCGAGGCCATGCCGATTATCGGCATGGATGTGGAAATCGTTGGCTCGAATAGTTACGAAGCGACCCAAGACTCGGATATCATCGTCATTACTGCCGGGCTACCGCGTAAGCCGGGCATGAGCCGCGATGACCTGTTGACGGCCAACGCCGAAATCGTCGGCAAGGCGACGACCGAGACGCTTAAGTATTCCCCGAATGCGATATACGTCGTCCTGACCAACCCGCTCGACACCATGGCCTACTTGGTCATGAAGCTCGGAAAGTTGCCCCCGCACCGCGTCGTCGGGCAGGCGGGCATCCTCGATTCGGCGCGCATGCGCGCCTTTGTCGCCCTGGAAACCGGCGTCAGCGTGGAAAACATCCACTGCTATGTGATGGGGGGCCACGGCGACTCGATGGTGCCGTTGACCCGCCACTCGAACGTCGCCGGCGTTCCGCTCAAAGATTACCTGCCCGCCGACAGGTTGGAAGCCATCGTCGAACGTACCCGTAAAGGCGGCGGTGAGATTGTCAACCTGCTCAAGACTGGTTCCGCGTTTTATGCCCCGTCGGCAGCGATCTCTCAGATGGTGGAAGCCATCTTGAAAGACAAGCGCCTGGTGGTTCCGGCGGCAGCCTACATGCAAGGTGAATATGGTCTGAAAGACATCTTCTTTGGCGTCCCGACCATGTTGGGGCGCAAAGGAGTGGAAAAGGTCATCGAATACGATTTGAATGATGAGGAACGCGCTGCCCTGGAGAAATCTGCCGCGGCGGTCGAGGAAACAGTCAGTGCTTTGCACAATCTGGTCAAGCTTTGACCTGCGTGCAGTCGGCTGCGTTTACTATTCAGGTTCCCGAAAGTGCCGTGGAATGGGAGTAGTTCATCCTTGCGACGATATTTCCGTGGGAACCATTATTTGCTCGAGGAGATAAACTATGATCCTTCATGACAAGATTGCTGCTCAGTTACCGCAGTGGCGTGAGCGTGCCGCCCAACTCGCCAAAGAGCATGGCGATGTCGTCGTCGATCAGGTGACTGTTAAGCAGGTCTATGGCGGGATGCGTAACGTCAAGTCTTTGGTGACGGACATCTCTTTCGTCGACCCGGCAGAGGGAATCCGTTTTCGTGGCATGTCCATCCCCGAAGTGTTGGCAGCGCTCCCCAAGCCCGACGGTCTGGCCATGCCTTACGTTGGCGGTCTGTATTATTTGCTGCTCATCGGTGAAATTCCTACCAAAGCCCAAGCTGAAGAAGTCGAGGCGGAATGGGCCAAACGTGCTGCGGTGCCTGCCTATGTTCACGATGTAATCCGCGCCATGCCCAAAGAAACGCATCCCATGACGTTGTTCTCGCAGGCTGTTCTGGCGTTGCAAAACGGCTCGTCGTTCACGAAAAAATATCACCAGGGCATGACCAAAGACGTTTACTGGGAGCCGGCCCTGGACGACAGCCTGGATTTGACGGCCAAACTGCCGCTGATCGCTGCCTTTATCTACGGGCTGAAATATCGGGATGGCAAAGAACCGGCCTGGGACCCCAAGCTGGACTACGGGGCCAATTTCGCCGCCATGTTGGGCGTCTCGGACCAAAAAGGTTATTCCGAGTTGGCGCGTCTGTACTTTATCCTGCATTCCGACCACGAGTCGGGGAACGTCTCGGCGCACGCCATGCACCTGGTTGGCTCATCGCTCTCCGACCCATTCTATGCTTTCTCGGCGGCTTTGAACGGCTTGGCCGGTCCGCTCCATGGTCTGGCCAACCAGGAATGCCTGGGGTGGTTGATCGACGTTAAGAATCAGTTCGGCGGCGTTCCCACACGCGAGCAGTTATACAAGTTTGCCTGGGATACGCTCAACGACGGCAAAGTCATTCCCGGCTATGGGCATGCGGTGCTGCGTGTGCCTGATCCGCGCTTCACGGCGCAGATGAAATTTGCCAAGGAGCACTTCCCGCAGGACGAACTTGTGCGTCTGGCCGATTTGGTCTTCGATGTCGTGCCGCAGGTGCTGAAAGAACAAGGCAAGGCCAAGAATCCGGCGCCGAACGTGGACGCTATCTCCGGTACGCTGCAATACTATTACGGCGTGCGTGAGTTCGACTTCTACACGGTGTTGTTCGGTGTAGGACGCGCCCTGGGTGTGACTGCCAACTATGTTTGGGCGCGGGCGCTTGGGCAGCCGATTGAACGCCCCAAATCGATGACCACGAAGATGCTCGAAGAAGCCGTCGAAGAGTCAGTCCAGCACGTCTGACAGCGGCTTGTAATCAGAAAAAGAAAACGACCTCCCCGCATTCGTTGCAGGGAGGTCGTGCTTTTTATGAGCTTCGATTTTGCGCCTTTAGGGCGCTGATGTGGCCGTTGCTTGTTGGGCCACCCCTTGCCAGGAGAAGACCCGCGGCGTCGACTCGGCGCCAGCCGAATCCCAGATGGGTTGCCCCTGGTCGTCGGTGCCGCTCTGACGGACGGTGGTGACCCACCATCGGAAGACGTGCGCTGCGTTGTCTGCCGGGCGGAAGCTGGTTGGAATGTTGAACTTCGTGTCCGTCACATATTGCACCAATCGACGGCCCTGGTTATCGGTCACGTCCTCGACGATGACCTGGTAGGCCTCGTTATCGCGCAGCGTGCCAATGGAGGCCCATTGCAGGGTAATAGTATCGTTGGCGAGTGTGAAGGAGGCTCCGTCGGCGGGGAGCAGCAGGTTCGGCGCCGGGTACGGCGGCGGGATGGTCGGTGTCGGCGAAGGACCGGGTGTGGCGGCGCGTTGACAGAGCGGAATAACCAGATTCATCCCCAGGAAGACCGTATCCGTGCTCAAGCCATTGTAGGACTTGATCGCGTCGGCGGGAACGTTGTAATTGGCGGCGATGATCGAGAGCGTGTCGTTCGCCTGAACGGTGTATGTGACCTTGTCGCAGGCGGCTTGGGTTGCCTGGGCCGGCTCGAGCGTGGCGGTGGCGGCTGGTAGCGGCGTGGGCGTTGGATAGGGAACCTGGAGTTTTTGCCCGACGACGAGGTTGGTGCAGGCGGCTGACAGGTTGTTGAGCAAGATGATGCTTTGCACCGAGACATTGAACGTCAGGGCGATGGATAGACAGGTGTCGCCACTGACAACGGTATAGGCAAAGGGGGGTTGTGTGGTGGGCGAGGGAACCGGCGTCGCCGTAAAAGCTTCGGTCGGCGTCGCCGTTTCTGTCAAAGTGGGCGTGATGGTCGCCGTATCTACGCTCCCCGGCCCCGACGGCGTGTTGCCGGTCAAACGGAAGGCTGCAAAGACCACGCCTGCGCCGACGATCAGGAACACGGCCAACAGGCCCAGGGCTGCCGGAAGGCTGAGTGTAATCTCCGGCATGCGATTGGCCTGGACAGCTTTCGTGGACTTGCTCCCAACCGAAGGGGAAAGCTCCGTGCCGCAGACCAGACAACGCGTGGCATTTTCTGCCAGACGCGTGCCACACGTCGGACAGATTTTTGTGCTTGAGCTTGGGTTTTCTGGACTCATACGAAGGCCGATTATACCACGTTGGCGATGCCTGGCATTGTCCAGGTTCCTTAGAACTTCCCGTGGCATGGAGCGCCATCCATTCTCTATTTCATCCTGAATAGGTTACGCCTGCGTTGGTTGGTGACGCCAACACGGCCACGGAAGCATTTGCTTCCGTGGCCGTTTCCCGGTCGGGTTTGCCGGTTTCAGTTAATTGTGTCCCAAATCGCTCAAGGTGTCATCCAACTGTGGCCTGCTGATTATCGGCACTATCCCATGTACATGTCGTTCTTTACTTTCTGGATGAGCCAGGTATAACTCCCACCAATCGTCAAGGAACCGCTTGCATCCTCCGATGTGGACAACCCGACACGTCCGGTACCGACAAGCGGCTCGGCCTTGACGTATGGGGGCTTTTTCCCTGGCGGTGACCAGGACAGACCCAGACCATAGATGCCGTTATCCATATTACCGGTTCCACTGACATCGACGAACCAACCGCTGATGTTGGTGGGGTCCTTGGCCAGGAAGCCAAAATTGATACCGAACTCAGCACCAGCGCCATCGGAGCTGGTTGCTCCGATGGCGCCTCCTGCAGCGGCGAACACGCAACTCTGGTATTTATAATCTGCAGCGTGATCTAACAGGTAGCTGATCCCGATCGTGCCGCTGGCGCCACCCGTCACTCCGTCGCCGCTGACACCAAAGCTGAGATCGGCAGCGAAGACGAACGAGGTGCCAAACAGCTTGTGCCCGGCGTCGAGTGTCTCCTTCATTACGTCACTCTTAAGTAACTCAGCTATATTGTCCATGCTGCTGGAGAATTTTCCGGCGAGCAAACTGTCACGAATCTCCGTGAGGATATTGGTAGGCTTGGAAAACAGCTTGCTTTCCGCTTTGCCCATCGCGATTACGAACTTGACGTAGTCATCCACATATTTCTTGTAGATGGCGCGATAAGCCTCTTTGATTGCCTCTTCGGCAAGATCCTTGGTCCAATCGGTGCCTGCCTTCCATGTCTTTTGGGCATAGTTCGCTGCGGTATTCAAATCGTCCAGCGAGTAGTCGAGCGCTTTATCGAGACCATCCTCGATCGCGCCAGTGGCCTGGTTATATTTCTTCCCAGCATATTTGACCGTTTGTTTTGCAGTCTTTTCGGCATCCTTGGTTGCGCTTTCGGTGGCTTTCTTGGTTTTGTGAGACGCTTTTTTGGCAATCTTCTTTATGCCCATGGTTATTTCTCCTTATTCATAATTTATTGTGATGGATAAAAAGTGACAACAGACCCATGTATGAAAGGCGAGGGTAGAAGCACAACACCCAACCGAAATATGATAGGACAATCGTCTACCAGATTGATAGAGTCGGGCAAGTGCGTCAATCCATCCCCTTCTTGCGATTGGACGAATTAATTATATAGTAGGATTTATCTAAGCGCACCTTTTTTGTCTTTTTTTGTGGTTGTTTAGGGGTTCTTGTGGCGCCGGTTCTACTGGCTGGCGTTGAACAGTTCCGCTTTCTTCCTTGCTATGTTTTGGCGAGACAAGGGGCAAAGGTCGAATTCAGGACCGATGTCAACGGTGGAGAATTACAACCGAATCGGTGAGTGTTTCCAAGGGTTGTTCTTGCCCATTTGTGATATGCTCACATCGTATCTGTGTGTCGAGAGAAAATTTTGGCCTCACCTGATTGAAAACCTGTATCGTCAGGCTCTGCCTTTATGGAGGCTTCCATGAACAAAAATCGACCCCTATCTACGTTCCTATCGAGTGATCTTGGGATTCTGATTTTGCTCGCGCTGGCGCGCGTGCTGTTACAGGTCTTTACCAATGGGACCTACGGCTTTCATCAGGATGAATTGGTCACGATGGATATTGCCACGCGCCACCTGGCCTGGGGCTACGTCGCCTGGCCGCCAGTCACGCCATTTTTGGCGCGGGTAGCATTGTGGCTGTTTGGTCTGTCGCCCGTCGGTTTGCGTTCCTTTGTCGTCTTGGCGGAAGCTCTCGTGATGTTGTTAACGGGACTGATGGTCCGTGACTTGGGTGGCGGCCGTTGAGCAGGCGCCAAGTAACAACGAAAGGAAAAGAGTGATGATGGTTGACCTTAATCGAACATGATTTATTTTCGCCGACATATGGATACCCTTCTCTATGATTGAATGACAAGGATCTCTTGATCTTTATTGATATTGATAATCGTTATCAATTATAGAGGATTTCATTCCAGAGTCAATGCTCTCGGACGAATCAGGGTAGCCAGTGTGGGGACAAAGCATTTTCTACAACGATGTGAAATTCCTGCCCGGGATACCATACCCCCACCTCGGGCTTGAAGGTGCTACCTAGATTATCCCGCTGAATGGCCAGCCCTGTCCCCCAAGGATCCCACTGATAGGAATCGTAGGTATAGCTCGGTCCATTTGTAATGGTTGGCCCTCCCAGCGTATCCGGCTGGATGACCCATAATTGGCGGCCCAGTTTTTGTGGATCGGGGCGCATACTGACCACGATCTGGTCTCCGCTGGGAGACCACACCGGGTTGCCATAGGCGTAATCGGCTGTATCGCTGGTCTTGCCCAGGAAGATACTCACCTGGCCTGTCTTGAAGTCCGCCCGGTAGAGATAAGTCTTCAGGATGTTATTCACCCCCGTGGTTTGATCGGTGTAGATGAGAGAACTGCTGTCCGGAGACCAACTGCCCAGCAAGCCAATGTTGCTCGGCAACGAAACCTGCTGGCCCGATTTGAGATTGATGACGCGGATCTGGGCAGCTATGCCATCATAGGTGGACAGCCAGTTGCCATCGGGCGACCACAAGATGCCGTAACCGATGGCCTGCGGATCGGAAAAAGCCGGGCGATTGTCGGCCGTTTGAACATTGATGACCCATGGCCGCGGAGCGCCCGTGGGAGAGTTTGCGGTAAGTCCCGCGGCTTCGCGGTCGTACGCGATCAGCGTCCCGTCCGGCGACCAGATGGGCGAGGAGCAGCGGCTCGCGCCGCAGTCGAGCAGGCGGCGCGGGTTCTGGCCGTCGCGGTCGATCAACCACAGATCCATGCCGCCCTGATCCTTGGCCATCGAATAGACGATCGCATCCCCGGAGGGCGAGACGTCGAAGTCGTAGATCCTTCCACCGGTGGAGGTCAATTCACGCGGTGTTCCGCCTTGGGCAGGGATGACCATTAACTCGTTTTTTGGGTCGGCGTAATTCAGGTAGAGGATCGCAGGTTGACGGACCGTTAGGGTCCAGGCGGCGTCATTTCGCAGCCAATCGCCGTTTGCGCCAAGCTGGCCGCGGACCAGGCGGACAGAAATCTTCCCCTGGTACGCTTTTGCCGGGACGAATCGTGCTGTGTGGTCGTCCTGCCAGTCCAGCTTCCCCGGAATGGACGGTTGCAGTTCCAGCTGATTTTCGACGTCACGCTGACGCACGGCCTGCGAAAATATGAAAGTCAGCGGCTCATAGGGACTGATTTGATCCTCTGGATTTGTGGTATGCAGGCTGACGGACACACCCAGCCAGTTGATGTAAGCGATGAGACTGACAGCAGACAAAGCCAGGACGGCAAGCATTGTCCCAGCTCTTCTATCGAGGCACTGCATTTCCTGCGCTAAGGTCATGGAAATAGGTAGGGTTGGTCCGGGATCTGGACGGGATCGACAGATTTTGCCTGGATCAGCGGCAGAGCCTGCCCGTCCAGCTGGATGGATTGCACGGGCCCTTTGACGTCGACCCACTGGTCGTTGGGCAGGGATGTGCTCTTGGGCCAATCCACGACCATGCCGATGGCGAAGGCGTCTGCCGTGCAGCACACGATCGCGAACCGGCTCACCAGGAACTCTCCATCTTTGAGACGCGGATCGTGATAGACGAAACCGATCACGTTGGCTTGCTGTCCAAGATAGGTGCCGGATTCGTCAGTGGACGAAAATAGGCGGATCCAATCCAGGATGTTGCGATCGTCGGCGGCTTCGCCAAACTTCACCGTCGTCGACGCGCTTGCCGTGAGCGGGGCGGAGGTGCTGACACCCTTTCCGCTCATCGCGCTGGTCGTCAAAGGCTGGGCGGGGATCAAGACCCCAATCACGAGTGGGATTGCAATGATAGCCAACCGCCAACTTGAAACAGAATGGGTATGCCTGTTGTGCCCCTCGTGATTATCATCGTGGTCATTTTCGAGCGGCATATAACGACCCTGTCGAAAGGCAACCAGGCCGATCACCAGAAGGACGATGACTGACAGGACGGTCAGGGGTGTAAAACGTGTGTGGATATACCAATCCAATTTGCCGGAAAGGATCTTCTGCAGCAGGAAGATACCGAGCACGATCATCAGGAAGCCTTGCAGATACCGATAAAGACGAGGTGTCATCCCAGGGCTCCTCATGCCGCGAGCAGGTTGATCAACAACCCAGCCAGCAGACTCATTAGCAATGGAAACAGGATCAAGTAGATCACGGAACGCTTCTGCAGCACGGAAAGATACATCAGGGTGGTCTTGATGTCTACCATAGGGCCGAAGATAAGAAAAGCCAGGATGGCGCCTGGACTGAAGATGCTGACGAATCCGAGCACGACGAATGCATCCACCGTAGAACAGATTGAAAGGATGACTGCCAAGGCAAGCATGACCAGCACGGAAGTCACCGGGCCATGCCCAACCTGCACCAGGACCTGCTGTGGGATCAGCGTTTGCATCCCTGCCGCAAGCGCGGCGCCCAGGATCAGGAAACGTCCCATTTCGAAGAATTCGTCGACGGCGATCAGCGCCATTTGGTTTAGTTTCTCGCGCACACTTCTGGATGGAGCAGGAAGGTTATGAACGGATAAAGGAATGGCTTCGCCATGAATCCACTGCGTGGGAAGCAGAATACCCGCCGGACTCTTCACGGCGGAGAATACCAGCCCGGTGGTAACGGCGATCAGCATGCTTAGGCCGACCCGTCCGATCAACATCCAGCCCCAGCCAAAAGCGGCCGAAGTGCTCAAGATGACGATCGGGTTGAGCACCGGTGCCGCTAACAAGAAGGCCACCCCAGCCGCTACCGGCAATCCCTTATTAAACAGGCGGCGGGTGAGCGGGACGACGCCGCACTCACAGACGGGGAAGATCATCCCCAGCATCGATCCTGCCAGCGCTCCTGAAAATGCGCCGCGCGGAATCACGCGTTGGATCTGGTCGTCGTTGAGAAATGCTTCGACGAACCCGGAGCCCAGAGTGCCCAGCAAAAGGAACGGAATGGCTTCGATGAAGATCCCCAGGAAGATGGTCGCAAAGACCGTTACCTTATCCCAAAAGGAGGGCAGTATCTCCAAAAGCGGGAATTGGCTCGTGATAATCACAAACAGAACAACCGCAATGATCACGATTGTCCAGAAACGAGATTTTGATTGTGTTTGCACGGAGGACACCATGAGAGATACCTGTAAACGACGGTGAAAATTATACCCCCGCCTCTCGAGATTTTGTCCCTATAATTCATTATCCTCCTGATTGCCAATCCCAAACTCAAGTCACATTGAAGATCGTGTTGGAGGCGAACTCCTTCATTCGATTCTTGGTACACCGGATATTTCGGGCTGATTGGACGGGAGTACTATGGACAGTCCAGATATTTCAGGTAGAATAAGCTTCATAACCTGAATGATCTCTTTGCCGTTTCATTCGAGGAAACCACCAGATTACAAGTAATTTGGCGCAAGAAAGACCAGGCGCGCCAGACTAGGAAACGGGTTTTACCACCCGCAGCAAGACCACTACGAGAACCACAAGGAGCAGGGGGAGCTGGGTCAATGACCCGCACCAGGAAAACACCAGACTTCACACGGCAACGAGCAACCTCATGGCTGCTCGTTGCACTTTAACGGCTTGGGGTCTCCGAATCTAATCTTAGGAGAAAATAATGACTGTTACAAATCCCACCCAGGCAACAAACCACCCTGCACCCTCTCCTGTCTTCCTGACGGTTGAGCAGGTGGCGCAACGCCTCTATGTCGGGCGTTCGACTGCGTACAACATGGTCAATGCTGGTGAGATTTCATCTGTCCGCTTTGGACGTCTCATCCGCGTGCCGGCCAGTGCTCTGGAACAGTATTTATCCAGTAAGTTGCAACCCACTTGGCCGGCGAATGAATAGGCTTGCTCAACCGGCATTCTCGAAATAAAATTCATATACTCGCACCTTAACAATTTAGGTTCGTTTGGGGGTGGTCGTTTTCCCTACAATTTTCGGAGGGAACATGACCGCTCGTAAACAACACAACCGCGCACCGAGCTCGGGCTCGATGAGTATTAATCCGTCGGGGTCTGTGCGCGCTCAAATTACTTTGCCCGGTGGCAAGAGGTTAACGAAATCTTTTCCCACTAAGCGTGATGCCGACGCCTGGCTCCGTGAAATGCGCAACCAGGTCGATGCTGGCTTGACGACTGCCAATCACGATACTTTGCTGGCAGACTTCATCAGTGATTGGCTAACGCGCAAAAGAGCCCAGCTGCGCCCAAAAACGTTGTCGGATTATTCTTATTATGCCAACGAGTTGATCGTTCCACATTTGGGCACGCTCAAGCTGAGGGCGATCAAGCTTCATGTCGTCAATGGTTTCTACGTTGCCTTGTCAAACGAGGGTCGGCCGGCTCATGTAATTCGTTATACCCACCGCGTTCTACACGGGATTTTCGCGGATGCTGTCAAGCTCGGTTTTGTCCCGGCCAATCCGGCGCACTATGCCGATGTTCCAGCCATCGATGATGCGCAGGATAAGATGCGAATCTTCTCTGCAACACAATATCGGCAATTCATCGAGGCTTGTCCGGGCGCTGTGTATGGTGACATGTACCTGCTCGGCATCAAAACCGGGATGCGCCAGGGTGAATTGCTTGGCCTGACCTGGAAAAATGTTGACCTCGGGCGCGGTGAGATTCGGATCGTTCAGCAGCTCTCTCGCTTCGGCCAGGGGGATCAACGTCTCGTTTTCGCTCCGCTAAAAACCAAATACAGCCGCCGTACCATCAAGATCGGTGCTGATTTGGTCGAGCTGTTGAGAGAACATCAGCGGGCGCAGCATGAATACAAACTTAAGCTGGGGACTCGCTGGCAGGAATATGACGTGCTGTTTCCTTCATCAATAGGGACCCCTCTCGACCAGCGCAACATACAGCGGGATTTCGACAAGCTCCTTCAGACTGCCGGCCTTCCAAAAATCCGTTTCCATGATCTACGGCATAACGCTGCCTCGCTAATGCTGGCGGGGAACGCCTCGATTGTCAGTGTCTCACGCTATTTGGGTCACTCATCGCCTCGGATTACCTTGGAGATTTATGCTCACCTCATTCCGGGCGGTTTCGATGAAATTGTCCGGACCATGAGCAGGGCAATCCCTCTCGGTGCGGAAGCGTGATGTATGAAACAAGAGACCCCTTCCAGGCTTTTCTGACAAGGCTGGAAGGGGTCTCTAGGAGCAGTTGCACCGATTTGCACCGATGTTCGCGCCGAAGCATTTAGGAGTGCTTTTTACCCCTATATATGGCGTTTATCGGGGCAAAACCGCCACATCTGGCGCCCCAGGCAGGATTCGAACCCACAACCTACTGATCCGAAGTCAGGCGCTCTGTCCGTTGAGCTACTGGGGCGTGCGTCGAATTATACCCGAATCTCAAAGTGTGCAAAGAGAAAGCGCGAACTGGCGTTTTCGCAATTCGTAATAGCCCGCTTGCCGGTTGTGGGGAAAGCACGTAGAATCAAAGAAAACCGGTTCTCTGGGAATCGGTGGGATAGGGCGAATTTATGGGGGTGCCCCACATCTGCCCCCTTACCACGAGAAATCCTAAAGAATCAAAGAAAACCTGCACCCACCGGAGGGCTCGTAATGACTGACATCAAGGTGTTTGGCGAACAGCTATTCGAAAACTTGGGAAAAGTGATTGTGGGGAAGCATGATGCTATCGAATTGATCGTGATCGGCCTGCTTTGTCAGGGCCACGTCCTGATCGAAGATGTGCCCGGCGTGGGTAAAACGGTCATGGCGCGCAGCATGGCGAAATCCTTGGGATGCCACTTCAACCGTTTGCAGTTCACGCCCGATATGTTGCCTTCCGACGTGACGGGCACTTCTATTTTTAACCAGGAGACGCGCAAATTTGAATTCCGTCCCGGCCCGATTTTCGGACAGGTCATCCTGGCCGACGAAATCAACCGCGCCACGCCCAAGACGCAGGCTGCCCTGCTCGAAGCCATGGACGAGCGCCAGGTCACGATCGACGGCCAAACCCATCTCCTGCCGCAGCCCTTCATGGTGCTGGCAACCCAGAACCCGATCGAATACGAGGGCACCTTCCCGCTCCCCGAAGCCCAGCTCGACCGCTTCTTGCTGCGCGTTCGCCTGGGCTACCCCACCTTACCCGATGAGATCCAGGTGCTCGAACAACAACAGTTGCAGCACCCCATCGAGACCATTACGGAAGTCTTTCCGGCCAAAGAGGTTATCGAGGCCTCCGAAGGCGTCAAATCGATCTATGTCTCCGCCGCCGTCAAACGTTATATCGTCGAGTTGACCCATCACACGCGCCAGAACGCCGATGTCTACCTGGGCGCAAGTCCGCGCGGGTCGTTGGCGCTCTTCCGCACAGGGCAGGCGCGTGCGGCTCTCTATGGCCGCGATCACGTCCTGCCCGACGACATCAAAGCGCTGGCTCAACCTGTGCTGGCTCACCGCCTGATTGTCAACGCCGCCGCCCGTTTGCGCGAGGTGACCCCCGAACGCCTGGTACAGGAAATTTTGCTGTCGGTCCCCGTTCCCGGCGGCACCTATGCTGCGGCGTGATGCGCAATACGGGCCGGGTTCTGTTTGCGCTGCTCTTCCTGGTCGGCGTCTTCGGCATGGCGACCACCGGCGTGGAACTGTATGTGCGGCTGGTCTATTTGAGCGTGTTGCTGCTGGCTGGCGCCTGGGTTTGGGCCCGGCTCTCCTTGCGCGGTGTGAGCGTCAGCCGCCGGGCCCGTTCGCTGCGCGCCAACATGGGCGATATCTTCGAAGAAAATTTTGAAGTCCAAAATAACGGTTCCATGCCGCGCCTGTACCTGGAAGTGATCAACCACTCGACCTTGCCGCGAGCAGCCGGTTCGCGCCTTTTGACCTGGGTGGGCGGACATCAGAGTCGCTCGTATTTGGCGCGCACTTGGTTGACCCGGCGCGGCGCCTACAGCCTGGGCCCCACGGTGATTGGATCAGGCGACCCGTTTGGCCTGTTTACCGTCAAAGCAACGTTTCCTGCCGCCGATTCGTTGCTCGTGCTTCCGCTCATCGTCCCGATCAGCGATTTTCCTTCCCCGCGCGGACTGCTCCCCGGCGGCAAAGCCATCCGCGAAAAGTCAATGGAGATTACGCCGCATGCGCGCGGCGTGCGCGAGTACGTCAGTGGCGACCCGCTGAAACGTATCCACTGGCCCAGTACGGCGCGACGCGGCAAATTGATGGTCAAAGAGTTCGAACAGGACCCCCAGGCAGAAGTGTGGATCTTCCTCGACGCGCAGGCCCGCGTTCAGGCTGAGCGGCCCGTCCCCACGGAAAAAGCCTGGGAGGATTGGATGTTCGCCCGGCGGCCTGAACTAAGTCTGGCGCCCTCCACGCTGGAATACGGTGTCTGCCTGGCGGCCTCGCTGGCGCATTATTTCATTCAACAGCGACGCGCGGTAGGCTTGGTAAGTGGCGGGCCGGTGTACACCGTTATTCCGTCGGAACGCAGCGAGCGTCAGGAGATCAAAGTGCTCGAGACTCTAACATTTGTCACCGGGCAGGGCAAATTGCCCCTCTCCAGCCTGGTGGACCTGCAATCGCCGCAAATGGCTATCGGGTCGAGCGCGGTGCTGATCACGCCTTCGCCGCAGGACGACGTCCTGTTGGCGGTGCACTTGCTCCAGCGACGGAATCTGCGTCCTGTTGTCATCCTGTTGATGGCCGATTCGTTTGGAGGCGCGCCTGGCTCGGAGCGGATCGCCGAAAAATTGTCGGCCCGGAACATTCCCACCTGCTGCGTCTATAACGGCGCAGATTTGGGCGAGATACTGGCGGCCTTCGCGGCACAGTACAGTATTCAGGAGGTTCGTTCGTGGCAAAATCTACCGTTTATCCCCTCGACCTGAATTTTCAGGGTCGCCCGTTGGCTATTGCTTCGTACATGCTCGAGCATGCCGACGGCGTGGTGTTGGTCGAATCGGGCCCTCGCACGAGCGTTGCAGCGCTTGAGGCCGGCCTGCGAGCGCATGGCTATGAACTCAAGCACGTCACGCATGTGCTGTTGACGCACATCCATCTGGATCACGCCGGCGCGGCCGGTTATCTGGCGCGCCAGGGAGCGCAGATTTTCGTCCATCCGGTGGGCGCGCCGCATCTGCTCGATCCAACGAAATTGCTGGCCAGCGCCACGCGCATTTATGGAGATCAGATGGATACGCTCTGGGGCGAAGTACTGCCGGTGCCGGGAAATCAGTTGACTGTTTTGCAGGACGAGCAAGAGGTGCAGATTGGTGCGCTGAAGTTCGTCGCCTTGGATACGACCGGTCACGCTGAACATCATTTCGCCTATCTATTCGAAGACCTATGTTTCAGCGGCGACGTGGGCGCGGTGCGTATTCCCGGTTATGCCTATTTGCGGCTTCCCATGCCGCCCCCGGAACTGAACCTGGAGAAGTGGCGGGCTAGTGTGACGCGTTTGCAGTCGGTGAATTTCAAACGAATTGCGCCGACGCATTTTGGCATCTTCGAGGAGGTGGACTGGCATTTGAAAGCGATTCTCGCGGCGCTAGACGAGACGGAAAGCTGGCTGCGGGAGACCATGCCTGCCAACCTGGAGATCGAGACGTTGCGCGCGAAGTTCACGGCCTGGATGGATGCGCAGGCCACCCGTCAGGGGTTGAGCGCCGACGTGGTCGAAGCCTATCGCCTGGCCAACCCGTTGGGCATGTCGGCTGACGGCTTGCAGCGTTACTGGAGAAAATTTCGCGCCCCGGCCTGAATTTCTTCGAAGTCTCTGTGAAAACCATAAGTGAGGCAGATTGTCATGGTTGTGGGGTGATACAAGGCAAGCGGTTGCTCCGCTTGCCTATGATACAATTTCACGGTCTGGCCCAGTTTTACCAACACCACTACGGCCCTCGGACGATGTTCAAGCAAACTCTTTACCAGGAGAATGTATATCATGAAACATTTCCTTGACATATCCGACTATTCTCCCGAAGAAATTCAAGATATCCTCGACCTGGCGCTGCGCTTGAAGAAGGAGTATTTTGCCGGTGGGAACAAGCCGCTATTTAAAGGAAAAGTGCTTGGTATGATCTTCCAGAAGCCAAGTCTGCGTACGCGCGTTTCCTTCGACATGGCCATGCGCCACATGGGCGGCGATGCCCTGTACCTTTCGCCGAACGAAATCGGGCTGGGAAAGCGCGAGTCCATCGCCGACGTGGCGCGGGTGCTTTCCGGCTATGTTCAGGGCCTGATGGCGCGTGTCTTCGCGCATGAACACGTGGTGGAACTCGCCAAATGGTCGTCGATTCCGGTTGTCAATGGTCTCAGCGATTACAGCCATCCCTGTCAGGCTATGGCCGACGCTCTGACCATCATCGAAAAGTTCAGTTCCTTGAAAGGCCTGACGGTCACGTACGTAGGCGACGGCAACAACGTGGCCGTCTCACTGATGCATATCGCCGTCATGCTGGGCGCCAATTTTACAATTGCCAACCCCGCCGGTTACGACATTCCCGAAGCCGCCAAACAGCTTGGCGCCCAACTGGCAGCCAAATCTGGCGTGCAGATCAAGTATGTGCGTAATCCGCATGAGGCCGTGCAGGATGCCAGCGTAATCTATACCGATACCTGGGTCAGTATGGGCCAGGAGTCGGAATCTGACGAGCGCGAGGAACTCTTTCCGCCTTACCAAGTCAATGCCAAGCTGGTCAGCGAAGCGCGCAAGGATGTGATCGTGATGCACTGTCTGCCGGCGCATCGCAACCAGGAACTCACCGACGAAGTGGCCGACGGGCCTCACTCGTTGATCTTCCCGCAGGCGCACAATCGCTTGCATGCCCAGAAGGCGATTCTGGCCCGTCTTTTCGAAGTCGCTTGATTGTTTTGATGTGATGTGTTCTATGCCTCTCGACTGCGTGGCGCTCGGGGCGCGAGTAAAGGTGAAGATGTATGAAAACGCAGGAGCTTATCCAGCTCGAAGAGCAGTACGGGGCACACAATTATCGGCCGCTCGACGTGGTTATCCAACGCGCCGAGGGGGTTTGGGTTTACGATGTTGATGGCAAGCGTTATCTCGATTGTCTGAGCGCTTATTCAGCCCTGAACCAGGGCCATGTCCATCCCAAAATCCTGGCTGCCTTGCTCGAACAGGCCCAAAAAGTCACGCTAACCTCGCGCGCGTTTCGCAACGACCAACTTCCCCTCTTCTACAAAGAACTCTCCGAATTGACCGGGTACGAGATGTCGTTGCCGATGAACTCCGGCGCCGAGGCCGTGGAGACGGCGCTCAAATTGGCGCGCAAGTGGGCCTACCGCGTCAAGGGCATCCCGCGCTACAAGGCCGAAATCATCACCGCTGCCGGAAATTTCCACGGACGCACCGTTTCGATTGTTTCCTTCTCGACAGAACCGGCTTATCGCGACGATTTCGGGCCGTTCACGCCCGGATTCGTGGCCGTTCCTTTTGGCGATGCCGGCGCGATCGAGAGAGCCATCAACCCGAATACGGCTGCCGTTTTGATTGAGCCGATTCAGGGCGAGGGCGGGGTGATCGTCCCGCCGGTGGGATACTTAAAGAAAGTTGCCGAGCTCTGCAAACAAAACAACGTACTGCTGCTGGCCGACGAGATTCAAACCGGCCTGGGGCGCACCGGCAAACTTTTTGCCTGCGACCATGAAGGCGTCCGGCCAGATATTATGATCGTCGGCAAAGCGCTCTCCGGCGGGTTCTATCCCGTTTCGGCGGTGCTGGCCGATAAGCCCATCCTGGGATTGTTTACGCCCGGCGAGCATGGTTCCACGTTCGGTGGCAATCCGCTGGCGGCGGCCATCGCGCGCGCTGCGCTGCGCGTGATCGTCGAAGAGCAACTTCCCCGGCGCGCCGAAGAATTGGGCCTTTATTTTATGGAGCAACTCGCCGAGATTCCCAGTCCGCACGTCAAGGAAGTGCGCGGCAAAGGATTGCTGATCGGCGTGGAGTTGAAGCCCGAGGCGGGAGGCGCGCGACGTTTTTGCGAGGCGCTCCAGGGAAAAGGCATCCTGGCGAAAGAGACGCACGAACATACCATCCGGTTTGCGCCCCCGTTGGTGATCGACAAAGCGACCATCGATTGGGCTTTGCCCGGTATTCGCGAGGTCCTGAACCTACGGTAACGTGAGAGACTTAGAAGTTGGTTTGTCGAAGAGGTTCCTATGAACGTTGGCATTCCAAAAGAACGTCGCCCATTTGAATATCGCGTCGGTCTTTCCCCGGCGGGCGTCGAGATTCTTGTTCAGCAGGGACATACCGTCTATATAGAACACGAGGCCGGGGCCGGGGCCGGTTTTGCCGACCGGGAGTACGAACAGGCCGGCGGCCAGATCGTCTACGAGGCGCAGGAGGCTCTGGGACGTTCCGACCTGTTGCTCAAAGTAACGCGTCCCTTGGAAGATGAGTTGGAATGGATCAACTCCGGTGCGACCGTGATGGGATTGCTGCATCTGGCTGCCGCCCGCCAGGAACGCGTCGATGCCTTCTTACGTCAAAAAATTTCGACAGTGGCCTACGAGCAAGTCCAACTGGCTGACGGGTCGTTGCCCGTGCTGCGCCCGTTCAGCGAGATTGGCGGCCAAATGGTGCCACAAATTGCTGCCAGGTTGTTACAGAGCAATGGGGGCGGCAAAGGCATTTTGTTGGGGGGCATCCCCGGCGTCCCGCCGGCGGAAGTGACGATTATTGGAGCGGGCGTGCTTGGCTCGAATGCCACGGCCGCTTTTCTGGGCTTGGGGGCGCATGTGACCGTACTCGACAAGGACCTTGGGGTTTTGCAACGCGTCCACGCACGCTATCCGCAGATTGTAAGTATGATCGCCACACAGCGCAATATCGAACGCGCCTGCGCGTACGCCGACGTTGTGCTCACAGCGGTTTTGGTGCCGGGGGAACGCGCCCCCATTGTGATTACGCGCGAGACGCTCAAGCGGATGAAGCCGCGCTCGGTGTTGATTGATATGAGCATCGACGAGGGCGGCGCTGCGGAAACTTCCCGGCCTACGACGCACGACCAGCCGACCTTTGTGGAGCAGGGCGTGACCCATTTCTGTGTGCCAAACGTGCCAGGTGTGGTGGCGCGCACTGCAACGCACGCTTTTGTCAATGCGGCCATGCCATACATCATGGAGATCGCAAACCTGGGAATCGAGGCAGCCATTCGTCAGGACCCGGCGCTCGAACTGGCAATCAATACTCATCGCGGTGAACTTCGCCACCTGCATCGCTGGACATCCCAGGAAGGAGCAGAATCAGAATGAGTTGGCAGAGTATTTACCAGTCGCGCGTGCGAAGCGCCGACGAGGCGGTGAAAGCCATCCATTCCGGTGACCGACTCTTTTTGACGGGCAATGTCTCCGTTCCGAAGACTCTTCTCGATGCGTTGGTCAGACGGGCGGGCGAGCTTCACGATGTGGAAATTTGCCAGGCGTTGACTGTGGCTCCAGCCGATTACGTGGCCCCGGAAATGCAAGGGCATTTGCGCGTCAATACCATGTTCATCAGTCCGAATGTGCGCGAGGCTGTGAACCAGGGGCGCGCTGATTTTACACCGGTGTTCCTTTCCGAGTTGCCATTGCTTTTCAAGAATGGGCTTCTGCCGTTGGACGCGGTGTTGATCCACGTCTCTCCGCCAGACGAGCACGGTTTCTGTTCGCTGGGCGTGGAAGTTGGCCTGACGAAGTCCCCGGCGGAGTCAGCGAAGATCGTGATTGCGGAAGTAAACGAGCAGATGCCGCGCACGCTTGGCGATTCGTTTATCCACGTCAGCCGCCTGGATTACATCGTGCCGGTCAACTACCCGGTCGCTGAGATGCCGATGGGGGGGGAAGACGATGGGGAAACGGTCGAGCGAATCGCGGGTTTCATTGCCGACCTGATTCCCGACGGTGCGACCATGCAAATGGGGATTGGCGCCATCCCCGATGCAGTCTTGAAATACCTTTTCCAGAAGAAGGACCTTGGAATCCATACCGAACTGTTTTCCGACGGTGTGATCGACCTGGTGGAAGCGGGTATATTTACCAATGCGCGCAAGTCGATTCACCGGGGAAAGATTGTTGCCGGATTTGTCATCGGCACGAAGCGTCTCTACGATTGGGTGGACGATAATCCGTTGATCGAACTGCACCGTACGGAATATGTCAACGACCCGTTCGTGATTGCCCAGAATGAGCGCATGGTGGCGATCAATTCGGCGATCGAGGTCGATCTGACGGGTCAGGTTTGCGCCGACAGTATCGGTTCGAGGCTGTATTCCGGCGTCGGCGGGCAGCTCGACTTTATCTATGGCGCGTCGCGTTCGAAGGACGGCGTGCCGATCATCGCCATGACCAGTACGACAATGCTTCGTAATGGAGAAATGAAAAGTAAGATCGTGCCTTTTTTGCGACAGGGCGCCGGCGTTGTGACCACGCGCAACCACGTACGTTTTGTGGTGACGGAATATGGCGTGGCCGACCTGTACGGCAAAACCGTCCGCCAGCGCACCAGGGCGCTGATCAAGATCGCTCATCCACAATTTCAAGAGGAGTTAACGCGCGAGGCGCAGGCGCTGAACTATATCTAATGTGTTCAATGGAGCTTTCCAAAAGGACCGAGTTGTTCAGCGTGTGTATGCCTTGTCCGTCAGGATTTAAAACTATGGATCGTCGTGCAAAGATCGTTGCAACTATTGGACCTGCCAGCGAAGATGAAAAGACGCTGGAGCAATTGATCCTGGCCGGGATGAATGTGGCCCGCATCAATTTTTCTCACGGAACGCGTGAAGAACATACCGAACAGATCGCTCGTATCCGGCGTGTGGCCGCTCGCCTGGGTATGTCGGTTGGGATTCTGCAAGACTTGCAAGGACCAAAGATTCGCGTCGGAGATTTAAAGGCTGCGATTCAGTTGTCCGAAGGGGAGAAGGTCCATCTGTTCGCTGAAGGCGATGCGTTTCCGCAGCAAGCTGTTCAGTGTATCCCGGTCGATTTTCCCGAATTGTTCGAAACCGTGCATAAAGAAGACCGCCTGTTGCTGGATGATGGTCGCTTGGCCTTGTCGGTGCTCTCGGTGGGCGACCGTCAGATCGATGCGGAAGTCGTCGTTGGGGGAACGCTTTCTTCGCATAAAGGCATCAATTTGCCGGGAGTGCGGTTGCGCATTCCTGGTTTCACCGAGAAGGATGAGAAAGACCTGGCTTTCGGCATGGCCCAACATGTCGATGCCGTGGCTATTTCCTTCGTCCGCAACGTGCACGATTTGATCACCGTGCGCCATGCGATGAAGCGCATGGCGAATGGGCAGCCCAAACCGCTGTTGATTGCCAAACTGGAGCGTCCCGAAGCGATGGACCACCTCGACGGAATCATCGATGAGGCTGACGGCGTGATGGTGGCGCGCGGCGACCTGGGTGTGGAACTCCCACCGGAGAAAGTGCCTTCGCTCCAGAAGCGCATCATCCGCGCGGCGAACCAGCAGGCCAAGCTGGTCATCACGGCGACGCAGATGTTGGAGTCGATGATTCACAACCCGTTGCCGACGCGCGCAGAAGCCTCCGACGTGGCAAATGCCATCTTTGACGGCACCGATGCAGTCATGCTCTCTGCTGAGACGGCTTCGGGCGAATACCCGGTGGAGGCCGTGGCGATGATGGATCGCATCGCCCGCGAGGCCGAGGGCCACTTCCTCGAGTGGGGAAAGGATCAAATTGAGATCAAACTTGGAGACAGCGACCCGGCGGCGATGGCGTGGGCGGCGCGGGAATTGGCGCGCGACCGCGATGTTTCAGGCGTGGCCGTTTTTACCGTTCAAGGGCGTTCGGCCTGGTTGATGTCCAAGGTTCGCCCGAATGTTTCGGTATTGGCCTTCACGCCGGAGCAGACCACCTATCAGCGTCTCTCGTTTCTGTGGGGAGTCAAACCACACCTGGTCCCTTACGCCAAGTCGTTGGAGGATATGCTCGAATACGTGGATCATGCGCTGACGGAAGGTGGCCTTGTGCAGCGTGGGCAACAGGTGGTGGTGGTGTGCGGTTTCCCGGTGGGCTCGATGTGCCCGCCGAATATGGCGCTTTTGCACACGGTCGGTGAAGAGTAGGAATATCAATTGGCTGTGAATCGAGAAGGCCCGGCTATTCGACCAGGCCTTCTCGATTATTTCCCCAGTTTGAGCCACAGGTATTGATAGGGCCCGACGTCGAGATTGAGCTGGCCGTCGGGGATGCTGAAGAAATCTCCGGTCAGGAGTTCGCTGGCCGATGTATACGTTCCGGATTTGACGGGAACGGTGACGTGTTGGTTGGTTTCACTCAGGTTGTTGACGATAACCAATTTGTCGTGACGGAAGCGACGCGTGTAGATGGCGACTGAGTTGTTCTGGCAGTCGATCCAGGAGAAGTTGCCCCACCCGAAAGCGCGATGCTGCCTGCGGGTAGCGATCATGCGCCGTAGTGTGTGCCAGAGTCCATCGGTTGTGTTACGTTGTGCATCGACGTTGATCCTTTGTGGGCCAAAGGCTTCGTCGTCGATGACGGGGGTATAGATCGTCTGAACCGGTGCCTCCGAAAAACCAGCGTTGACATCGTCTGACCATTGCATGGGTGTGCGCACTCCGTTGCGGTCGGGGAGCCAGATGTTATCGCCCATGCCGATCTCGTCGCCGTAGTAGATGATTGGCGAGCCGGGGAGTGTGAACAGAAACGAGTTCGCCAGATTGATCAGGCGCGGATCGTTGTTGAGCAGCGGCGCCAGGCGGCGGCGGATGCCCAAGTTCAAGCGCATGCGTTGATCAGGGGCAAACTGGTTCCACATCCACTCGCGCTCGTCGTCTGTGACCATCTCGAGGGTTAGTTCGTCATGGTTGCGCAGAAAGATGCACCACTGGCAGGATTCGCTCAAGGGCGGAGTGCGGTTGAGAATCCAGACGAGAGGCGTCCGGTCGGCTTTGCGTATCGCCATGTAGATACGTGGCATGACCGGAAAATGGAATCCCATGTGGAATTCATCGTGTCCATCGCCGAAATATGGCAGCACATCTTCGGGCCACTGATTGGCTTCGGCCAATAAAATCCGCCCAGGGTAGTTATCGTTAATGTAACGGCGAATCTTTTTCAAGAATCCATGCGTTTGGGGTAAGTTCTCGCAGTTGGTGTATTCGCGCTCGTAGAGGTAGGGGACGGCGTCGGCGCGAAAACCGTCTACGCCGAGATCCAGCCAGAAGCTCATGATCTTCATTATCTCTTTTTGGACTTCGATGTTGTCATAGTTCAAGTCTGGTTGCGACGAGTAAAAGCGGTGCCAGTAAAATCGTTGGGCTTGCTCGTCCCAGGCCCAATTGGACTTCTCCGTATCCAGGAAGATGACGCGCGCGTCTTTGTATTTTCTGCCGTTGTTGCTCCAAACGTAATAGTTGTGAAAGATCGACTTACGGTTTGCCCGGGCGGCACGGAACCAGGGATGTTTGTCGGATGTATGATTTAGCACCAGGTCCATGATGACGCGAATGCCGCGCTCGTGTGCAGAATCCAGCAGGGTCTTGAAATCGTCCAGGTTGCCATAACTTGGATGAACATCGTAGTAATTTTCGATGTCGTATCCGTCGTCTTTCAGCGGAGAAGGGTAAATAGGGAGCAGCCATAAACAGTTGACGCCAAGGTCTTGTAGGTAATCGAGCTTTTGCGTCAGACCTCGTAAATCTCCATGGCCGTCGCCGTTGCTGTCGTAGAACGCGCGGACATAGACTTCATAGAAAACCGCATCTTTATACCAAAGTGTAGAATCCATTGTCTTTCGGTCTGCTTCGGTTCCTTAGGATTCCCGTAGAATGAATGCAGCGTGGGGGTGTTTTTTATGTTGTCCCCCCCAAAAAACCCACAAAAGAAGT
>JBJKRF010000027.1:0-8548 GCA_046704785.1 Anaerolineales bacterium
TAGATTGAAAACCGCATCTACCCAATCACAGCCGATCACGCGCTTTTCTTCCAAACCGGTCCGAATGCTCGGCTATAGCTCTTTGCCACTCGCTGGATGATCAACTTACGTTTTCAGAGATGCACCCTGGTCATATTGGCCATGAGATTATCATCAAAATAACGAATGCAAGCCTGGCTGTGCTCGCCCGCACAGAATTCATGCTCCCAGGAGGCGAAGTATGAAACGACCAACCCTGTTTATCGGCTGTTCTGCCCTCGTCATTCTGCTCGCCGTCGCAGGCATAGCAGGCTTTCTCTGGATACGCTCGCTGCCAGACACAGGAAACATGGTACCGGAGGCACCAATATCGGTCAACCTGACAAGTCCGCTTAATGGCTACCAATTGGACCCCGGTGAAAACACAGCCGTAAAGGTTCAAGCGATGGGCATCGAGCCGCTGACCCACCTGGAGTTATGGGTGGATGGACAGTTGTTCGCTCAAAAGAATGTCCAGTCGAAAGCTGGTGAGGATATCCAGGCGTTTTGGCCCTGGCACGCGATGACGCCCGGCCCGCACACCCTGGTGGTGCGGGCAATCGACGCAAAAGGACGTACCGGCCAATCAACCCAGGTGACCCTGAATGTGAGCGATGCCAAGCTCCTGACCCAACTTCCCGCCGTGCAGGATGAGACCTTGAATGGGATCGCCGCGCAGTTCAACCTGCCAGCGGTTCAGATAGCCGCAGCCAATCCCGGACTCGACCCGAACCAGCCGCTCAACGGCGGACAGCCCGTCAACCTGCCACCACAGGCGAATCCTGCCGGTAACGGTGGCGCGCCCACGGGGAATCCTGCGCCACCCAGCGGCCCGGCTCAAAAACCGGGGAGTCCGCCCAGTCCGCTACTGTATTGGTTCGACCTGCACATCATCCACCATAATACGCCCCAGACGATTCCAGACGCGCCGGCGCTTTCACTTGCTACGCAAGCCTGCAAGGCGCAACTGTTCATTACGCCCAAGGCTGGCAGCACACTGGGCTTCGTCGTCTACCGTTGGGCAAGCGGCGCTCAAGACTTCCAGAAAATCGCTACGCTGGGGTCAGGCCAAGAGGGAACGACCATCGAATATGACGACCCGACGCCATTGAGCAGCAGCTTCAATTACCAATATTATGTCAGCGCATTCAATACTTCCGGCCAAAACCCCAGCGCGATCGTGGCTTTGCAAGGGGCTACATTGAACTGCAAACCCGCTGCAAACGGCCTGCTCACAAACATCAAATGGACCTTTACCGCCACTGAACCGGTCGACAAATCGTATTGTTACGAATCCAGTGGAAACGGCAAATGGCAGCGTATTCCGCAAGTTCCGTTCCAGTTTTTCCCCGGCCAAGCACAAAACTTTCAGTCACAATTGCTGACCGCAGACAAGACAGCAGTCCAGTTGACGCTCGATTGTTGGGGCTGGCAGGAGGACGTATTGAAATATCTCGGTGAAGGTCAAAGCAAAGTAGAAGTGGAGCATCCACCCCAACAGATCACCATTATCGGCGCCAACTTCAAAGTGGTCGGCGCTCCGCAATCGCAGACACCACCGATGCACACATTAGGTGCAAGTTGCAATACCGGCTCCTGTGTGTTGTCCCCTCCTCAGGGACTACGACAAACTACATCCTTGTATGAATGCGAGACTCATCAGGATAGTCTATGGGGCAATGCCATCTGCAAAGATATAGTAAACGATCCCCACATTACATGGGATATCTTGATCTGGGAGTGGAACGCACCATCCGGCTGCTGGCCAGGTCAACCCTGCCCCTGGATCGACAAAATCGACGGGTACCAGCTTTATCTGGTCGATTCGCAGAATAACACGAGCACTTTGGTGAAGACGATCAACGACCCGAATTTGAAGATCGCCGCTTTTGACTCATTTCCCTGGGCCGGTCAATGCTATGCCGTACGAGCGTTTGCCAATACAAGCAATGGCACAATCTACTCGAAGTTCGATAACTTCTGCAACCAAAGCGCCTCCCCCAAAACGCTCGACCTGATCCCCGATCACGTACTGACGACGGTGCTTTACTGGACCTTTGGATGTGGTTTTAATCAAGGCACTGGCGGCGCCAACGTCCAACAAGGCTTTGACTACACCAAAGAGATTCTCGTCGGCGATGACGGCGACACGGGCGTTTCTGTTGACTGCGACCTGCTGATGCACAACTACGACGGCGGCGCGCATTTCAACGTCACTCCGTTGCCCGAGAACGCCTCGTTCCAAAAAGCGACGCTAAGTTTCGACCAGATCAAGACCGGATACACCATTGCCAGCGACGTGGCGACCAATCAACAACCCTTGTGTGCCACTGACCTGGATTTAGGCACTGAGGACTGGACCACTTGGGACCCAAACAAGGCCATTATCGGACAAGAGTCAAAAACGCTATACTCCGTTTCGACACCCTATACCAATCTCAACTATTCCGGGCAGGTTGATGTCTCCGATATTGTGTTCAAATGGCTCCAAAATCCCGCCAGCAACCACGGGTTTATCTTCCTGGAAGATGGCACCAAATTACTCCAGGAGCATATTGAACGCCCGCCCGGCCACACAGATAAATGGGCCTGCTGGAATATCCTCGGTAATCTCCATTTGAAAATCCAGTACTACGCGCCATAATCTGGATTTGTGTAAAAAAGAGAGTTGATCATGATAAAACGACAGATCGTAACTTCCTTTATTCTTATGACTTGCCTGATACTGACCGCCTGTGCACCTGCCAACGTAGGATTATCTCGCCCACAGTTGGCCGGGCCACAGACCTGGTTCGACGCCCCGTTGCCCAATTCAGTATGCTACCCGCCCAGTCCCTGTCAGATTGTGGCACATGGCAGTGATCCGGGTGGAATTTCCCAATTCGAGCTATCGGTGAACGGCTCCGTCGCCGCCACTATTCCAAGCCCGAGCACCAGCCAGTCGCTGGTCACATTAAACTACGCCTGGACTCCCCCAAAGGCCGGTTCGTATACCCTGAGTTTGCGTGCTCGCAACAATCAGGGCAATTGGAGCGGTAAGGCCAGCACCATCGTGGTAGTGAATCCGCCTACCGCGCAAGCAACGACGAGCGGCGGCGAGGTCAAGGGAGTCGTTTACGCTGACACAAACGGCAACGGAAACATCGAAGGAAATGAAGGCCCCTTGGGTGGCGTCACCGTAGAGTTGAGCGATTGCGGAGCACCGCTCACGCAGGTTACGGCCACCGATGGAAAGTTCGATTTCACCAACCTGCCGGCGGGCACCTGTCACGTGCAAGTCTCCAAGCCTGGCTGGGTTTACTCTGGTTCGTTTCCCCTGTTGAGCTACCCTATGCCGGCCTCATCAGATCCCAACCTACCAACCGCTTTCAGTATGTACATGGCCCCCGCCACGCCGACACCTTCCGGCGCCACCGTGCAGGTAGTTGGCGCCTCCGCCAGCCAGATCTACTGGGGAAACTGCCAACCCAACGTGGTCACCTTCCAGGTGCACGCCGTCGACCCGGCAGGCATCAAAGTAGTGGTGCTCTTCTTCAGGGTAGTGGATAGCCAGGGACATACCACCGAATTTGCCTCGAAATCCATGAATTCGATGGGCGGCGACCTCTACACCATGACGATCAATCCAAGCGGACAATTTGGCAGCGAACTGTCAGGTTTCAGCGGCGGCTCCCTGCAATACCAGGCTGTCATCCAGGAAAACGGCGGAGATACCTCACACCGAACCAGCTTGCTTTCGGGGGTGACACTCGTCATGTGTGGCTCGGCGCCACCGCAGCCGCATGCCAGCACGACGCCCGGAGCAGGGCCCACGGCGACACTGATTCCCGTGCCCATCCTCATCATCCCCACTGCCACACAGATCATCGTCCACTAGTCCCGCAACTTCCTTGATTTCCAAAAAACCAGACCTTGCACCCTCCACTTTTATAAAGTTGCGGCGCTAGATACAGTCCTCAGACAAAAAGTTGTGTCCGCGCTTTCATACCGAAAGCGCGGACACAATAGTCTTAGCAGCAACGTGTTTCTTCCGTCTTGCCTGCAAACCTAAAGCACTCTACCCAAGCGCCAGCAACTCCTTGAGCCGCGGATGATCCGCATAGGCGCCCCGGTAATTTTCTGGCAGCAGGGCAGCAATATGACACATGATCTCATCGGTGTCGTGTTGCAAGGCCTCATCACGGTTCTGCGTGGGTAAGGAAGGCAACTGAAAAGGCCTCCCCGTGTTGATGACAATGTGCGTCTTTCGAAAATGGCGCGCATTGTCGAGAATACGTTCATCTTCCGTGTAAGCCAGACCGGCCGGAACGATGGGATAACCCAATTTGGCCGCCAGATAAGAGACTCCCGGCTTGGCCTCGATCAGAGCCCCCGTCCGGCTGCGCGTCCCTTCAGGAGCAATGACCAACACCTGGCCGTTTTTCATACGGGCGATGACGTCGCGTAAAGCGCTTAAGTCCGGATTGAAACGATCAATAAACAGAAAATTGAGCTGACCGCCAAGCCAGCGGATCCAGCCCTTTTGTTGCCACTTTTCGCCGACCATAACAAACATGTCCCAACGGCTGAGAACGTAAAAGGGCATGACGACATCGACAATGCCGAGATGATTCGTCGCCAGAACAAAAGCGCTATGGGAAGGCACATTTTCTACGCCACGGATTTCGATGTCGGTCAACAAATCGAGCAAGGAACGGATAAGAAAACGCAAAAAGTTACGTATCATTCTCTGCCAGTAACTCCTTTAACCGCGGGTGGTCGGCATAGATCCCGCGGTAACTCTCCGGCAGTAGGGCAGCAATGTGACACATAATCTCATCCGTATCACGCTGCAAGTCCTCCTCACGGTTTTTAGCCGATAAAGGCGGCAATTCAAACGGCACCCCCCCGACCAGGTTAACATGGGACCTACGAAGGTGTCGAAGATTGTCCAACACCTTTTCATCCTCCGTTCCGTAAACCGCTGCCGGGAAAATAGGACGGCCAAGCTTGGCCGCCAAGTAAGAAACGCCTGGCTTGGCTTCACCCAGCCCGCCGTTGTGGCTGCGCGTGCCCTCCGGGGCAATGATCAGAATCTGTCCCGCCTTCAAACGAGTCATCGCCTCGCGAACGGCATGCAAATCCGGGTTGAAACGGTCGACAAATATAAAATTCAGATATTTCGCCGCCCAACGGATAAAAGCATTCTTCTGCCATTTCTCCGCCATAAATATAAACACGTTCCAGCGATCGAAGACATAATAGGTCATGAAAGCGTCGAGGAACCCGAGATGGTTGGTGGCAACGATAATCCCACCCACATCCGGTATGTTCTCTATTCCATGTGCTTCTATATCTGTAACCAGTTTAAGCAGGATACGGATCACGAAACGCAAAAAACTACGCATTTGCCAGAAGTTCCTTCAGCCTGGGATGGTCGCTGTAGACGCCGCGGTAATGCTCTGGGAGCAGAGCGGCAATTTGGCACATGACCTCGTCCGTTGCCTGGCGTATGGCCGTGGCACGCTCTACATCTCTGGGAATCTGGACCGTGAAAGGCTTCCCGGCAATGGCAACGATGCGTGAGCGTCGGAAGTGCTTCAAGTTCTCGACAATCGCCCGATCTTCCGTGCCGAACACGGCAACCGGAACAACCGGATACCCGGAGTGGCTGGCCAGAAAAACCACACCCGGTTTGCCTTCCTGAAGCGCTTCGGTCTTCGAGCGGGTCCCTTCGGGGGCAATTGCCATCAATCCGCCTTGCTTCATGCGCGCCAGCAGCAAACGGAGCGCATGGTAGTCGACGTCAAAGCGGTTGAGCCAGATGGCGTCTACCGCGCGTCCCAATGCACCGAACAGGGGATGGTTTTTGTACTTTTCGGCGGCAGCCATGATGATGTCACTGCGGTCGAGCACACAAACCAGTACCGCCGTATCAAGCCGTCCGAGGTGATTGGAGGCCAGCATGTAATTTCCTTCCGGCAGGTTTTCAAGGCCGTATACCTCGATCTTGGCAATCAATGACATCAGAGAACGGATAATGAAACGAAGTAGTTTAAACTGCATGGGGTAATTTTACACTTAACTTCAGGCCCTACGAAAGAAGTTCTTGGGCACTTTCCATAGCGGTGCATCAACGCAGGGGGACGACTTCACATAGACAAAAAACTCCCCGAGGAGAGCTGCTCTTCGGGGAGGGAGAAACCAAACGATCGAACTCAGGGAGCGTCGTTGAGCGCATCCTGGCTCTGGAGCGAACCGTCCAGTTGGTTTAACAAGCCGTCCAGTTGGTTCGCAAGGTCATCGCTTTGTGACTGCCCCTGGGCGGGCGCTACCGTGGCGGTAGGGGGCTGAGTGAGTGGTTCGGCTGTGGCAGAGGCCTGGATTACGGGAACCGGCGTGGGGGAGTCCGATACGGAGGCGGTCGCAACCGGCTGAGCCGGTTGCACGGGGGCTTCGGTTGGCACTGTGGACGAATTGCCTGCTCGTCGGGCACGTACGCAACCCGTCAGTAAAACCAACAGAGCGATAGTCGCCAACGTAAAAGAAAGTGCTTTCTTCATGTCATCCTCCTACTTGGAATTGGTTGTCCGCCACTGCTCGACGGCCTGACGAAACGTGGTAACCGCTTGAACGATGGAAGCGTGTGCGCTGCGCAATGCCGTGCGCGCGTCGACGACCGTTTGGCGCGCCGCGCTGAGGTCGGTCACACTGCCGTTCGCATCGAAGCCGTTATGGGCGCCCAAAATACTGGCTGCCTGATCGTGTTCGGACTGCGCATTGGCGATGTCTGTGTTGAACTGGGCCAAGGCCGTCTCGAGGCTGGTGGTGTCCTTGCCTTCAGCTTTGGCCGCGTCGATCAACTGTTGGGCGGTGGATGCAATTTGCCCCGTCCTTTGCAAATGCGTCTCCTGAAGCGTAAGGAAATTTTGCTCCCGCTTCAGGTAGTTGGAGAGTGCCGCTTTGGCCGCATCTCCAAGCCCAGGCGCAAGAGGAGTACGGGTAATTGCGAACGCCTGACTCTGCACCGGAGCCGCGAACACATTGACGACGGTCAACGCCAGCAAACTTATAACGAGCAGTAAAACAGATAGTATCTTTTTCATTTTTTTCTCCTCGTGTGTAATGAACCAAATCATAATCTTCACCTGTTAAAGGCAATTCAGCGCATTGTAAAATAGATGTAAATCTTCTAAATTTACAAAACCACTGACGAAAAGGCCCCGGCAATTGTGCCAGGGCCATGAAGAGGCTATGTTCTTGTCTGTGAGGCAGTTCGAATAGCTATCCTTGCAATGACGAATAAACACCTAAAAATGCAACCACGACACCTGCCAGTGAAGGATTATAAGACTGGGTCGTCGGCGTGGCAGTCGGTTCACCGCCGACAGCAGGTGCCAAAGTAGCCGCCGAAGAGGATGAACCACTGGCTTGCGTCGCCGGGGAGGGCGGTGTATGAGTCGCCCTGACCCGTTTGGTAGGAGTAGGCGGGTTGACCCCAAGCAAATGGTTTAGTCGTGAACAGCCCGACAGCATGGCCAGTGCTAGAAAGATAGCCAAGATGATCGTAACTGCCTTTTTCATTTTTGCTCCTTGTAGGGAAAAATAGGCCCTTTAGGGTCGACGTGCTCTAGCCTAGCTGTGAAGGCAAACCACAGCGATTGGATTCGCACACGAAACATCTCAAAGGGCCGAAAGTGCCATACATTCTAGTCACCCCTGCTTAATGCATGCTTAAAAATGAGCGATGATTATCCTGGTTTCTGGGAAACACACAACGCAAGACTCCCCTCATGACCACTGTTTTTCTGGCAGCGCCCCCTATTGAACATCCAAAAGTCTTTTCAGCAAAGACCAAGGCATATCAGCAAAAGTTATGATGACCGGTCACGAACCGTATCGCTCAACGATATGCTCGAAAACCGTCTTGTCTGACGGCGTCATAGAAACAATCTCAAAACCGACGTTATAGGATAAGGGATTGATCACATCTGTCTGGCACCAGCGGCTTCGAGCAACAAAAGTAATGTAAGACTTCTCGGCCATATCCCCAATCAAATCGAACCGCAGCCTGAAGTTTCGGTCCACGGCCATTGGCCGCTCGCTGTCCATCCTAAAACCCTGCGGGCTGATGTCCGTCAGATGACCGGCAATTTGTTGCGTACTATCGTCTGTCACGCACATGTAATATCCAAATCGTCGCCGTTGTATACTTCGTCGTTCATGAATTGATACCATTTTCTTTCTCCTGAACGATTTAGGCTTCTGAATTATCAGATTTATCGTGAAAGAAGGTAACACGAGTCCGAGAGTTCGGCACGACAACATCCGGGGAACTATCTCTAGTATAGGTCAAGATTGGGCCGAAATCAACAGGAATTTCGCAAAACCATGCGAATACTATCCCGCCTTGAGGATGTGCGTCAGGATGGTCGCGCCGCTGCCGCCGATATTCTGGGCCATACCCACACGCGCCCCATCCACCTGCGTCGGGCCACACTCATTTCGCAACTGTTGGACGACTTCGACGATCTGGTACATCCCCGTGGCG
>JBJKRF010000028.1:0-38341 GCA_046704785.1 Anaerolineales bacterium
TCGACGGAAAGGCCGATTAGCCTCACAACGGAGCAAATTTCTTAAGAATCTTTGCGGCTTTGCGACTTGGCGTTAAAGTTTTGGCTTTTTTATCGGGAATTTTATTTTCAAATTTGGAATTACTGAAGACATTCAGGCGTCAACACCAAGAGCATCGTTCACATAAGACACAATTCCCTAAAGACGGCATCAGGGCGAAAGGGCCGGTGTTCATGCGAGTAGAAGATGGGGTTTACAACATATTATTGGTGGAAGACAATCCAGTCGACATTGATCTAACACGTCGCGCACTGCAAAAGTCTGATCTGACCATTCACCTGGACATCGCCCGGGATGGAGAAGAAGCTATCGGATTCGTCCACCAATGGGACGGAGGCAGCTCCCCGCCCATTTTCATCCTACTCGATCTCAAATTACCCAAAGTTGAAGGGCTCGATGTGCTGAAAAGGCTCAAAGGGCATGTCGCATATCGCATCATTCCCGTGATTGTGCTCACCTCTTCAAACGAGTCGAAAGACATCCGAAATGCCTACGAAAGCGGTGCAAATTCCTATATCTTGAAATCGATCAACTACGACGAATTCACCAGTGCCATTTTCCTGATTGTGCGATACTGGTGTACACTGAACATTCACCCGGAATAAACAAAAGGCGGCGCAACGCCGCCTTTTGTTTTAGACGATCCCCAAAACCTTTTATTTGACGCGGACAAAACGGCGTTTTCCAACCTGCAAAACGCCCGGGTGCGGAAAGGGTTCGTCCGCCTTCTGAAGCGTTTCTCCATCCAGGCGAACGCCGTTTTGACCAATCAAGCGCCTTCCATCTGATTTGCTGGCGACCAACCCGGAACCCAGTAACACGTCGAGGAGTGTCTGTCCCGCCTGGAGAGGGAACTCCTCCATCTCCGCAGGCACATTTCCCTTTTGGAACAGGCGCACGAACGCCTCCTGCGCAGCATCGGCTTCCTGCGCATTGTAATAGGCCGCTGTAATCTCGCGAGCCAATTTCATCTTGGCATCGCGCGGATGAATACTCTCCGATTTCAGGGCCACCTCAAAATCGGAGATAACGGGAGGCGTCCACCGCGTGACCAGGCGAGCGTACTGTCCCATTGCATCATCTGGAATAGACATCACCTTACCGTACATGTCTTCCGGTGTGGAGTTAAGTGGAATATGGTTCCCAAGCGATTTGCTCATCTTGACCACACCGTCGGTGCCCGGCAGAATCGCCATAATGATTCCGATGTTCGGTTTCTCGCCCAGAGCCGCCATTACTTTTCGTCCGGCAGTGATAATGTTGAATAACTGGTCGGTGCCGCCCACCTGCACATCCGTTTTCAAAGCATAAGCATCGTAGCCCTGCATAATAGCGTAAAAGAACTCGTGCAAGTAAATAGCATCCTCATGGTCCCAGCGCTTGCGAAATGCTTCGCGTGTCAGGAATTGCTGAATGGTGAAATTGGAGCCAAGCTTGATGAGGTCTGCAAAGGTCAGCGCGGAAAGCCACTCGTGATTGAAACGCACTTTCGTCTGCTCGCGATCCAGCAGACGAAAAGCCTGTTCGGCGTAGGTGCGCGCATTCTCCATCACCTGTTCCTGGGTTAATAACGGCCGCAGTTTATCTTTATCCGATGGGTCACCGATCAAAGAAGTATATGTACCGATCACAAAGGTCACTTCGTGTCCCAGGTCTTGGAATTGGCGGAGTTTGCGCATGGTAACGGTATGACCGATATGCAAGTCGGCCGTACGAGGGTCATAGCCACAATAAACACGCAACGGGCGCTTTTCTTTGTCAGCCTCGATCAGGCGTTGGCGGAGTTCATCGGCCATCGTTTTCTTGAGGCTATCGTCGCCATATTCCGTACCCTGCATCAGCAGTTCAACTTGTTCGTCGATGTTCATTCCATCCTCCAAAAGATAAATGCAACTTCATACACACTTTGTAATAAAAACGCGCCTGCTGTGCAGGCGCGTCTCATCCTCCACAGCAGGGAATCAACAGAGCGCATAAGAATAAACCAAAGAATGTGAGTTCGTCACGCGTTCATTATACAGCAAAATCACATACGAGAGTAACGAACAAACTGCCCATCTAGCTTTTCAACCGTCAAGCCGCTGGAATGCAGGATGTGTCCCCAAATTTCATCTCCCTGCGCAAATCCGAAGCGCCCACGCACCTGCCCCTGGAAGGAAACTTCGCTCAATGTATCAAAGCTGAAATGCATCTTTTCGCCGATCACATGCACTTTTCTCCCCCAACGACCCGGCAGGCTGTGTACTTCCAACACCTCGTTCCAGGCCAGGTGAACGTGTCGTAGACCGTTATGAAAAGTTACAGCGTCCGGGCCCAGGCATAACAGCGTATGCCGGTCCATCCAATTTCCGAGGGAGATACTTAACGCAGCCAAGTATAGCAGTACCACAAAAATCCAGGCCCAAAGCGGCGGGAAATCCCGAAGGAAAAACGCGACCAGGCCTAAAGTAGCAAGCGCGGTAAGCGTCCAAGCAATTAATTCTCCGCGCCGTGGCAAGAGAACAGGACGATAGGTATTCGTTTCAGATATCACATTCATTTGCGTTGGAGCTGTTATAACTGGAAACGGGTTTGTTCACTCTTGCGACGTCCAGCCGGCCTCGCCCGCATATTTAAGTAATGCCTGCCGACGTGTCACAACCATGATCGAACTCGCCCGCGCAATTGGCTGGATGATCGCGGGCTCCAGTTCAGACAAATATTCCTCGGCAGAAATTCGTTCCTCATAAAAATCCTGCGCTCGCTCAAGGTAGTACACAATTTTCTGGGGCGGCACACTTTTGTAAATAAATAGAGAAAGAGGGGAGTTACGCATATCGAAGGCGGTATCGCTGGCACGACCCGACTCCAATAAATGGTAGACATCTGAGTTATGATCGATCCAGGCGGCATCTTCCAACTCAGGCAGGAAGTATTCCAGACGTTTGATACTGACTCCCTCACGAGGCACATCACCCATAAAAAGGGAAAGAGGCGCGTCACCGCCGGTTGCTCTGGCCAGACTCTCCAAAATTGTGTTCGCCAGGATCTTAATACGCAAATATTCGCGGGCGACGTTAATGTTGCGGCGCGCCTGTCGAGCCATGCGGTGAAACTCGTCGTCGGGCGGGATGCCATGATATTGGTTAAAAATCGAATCGGGGTCAAGCCCTTCAAAAAACGTTTCCATCCGCTGTAACGCCTGCCGATAGGTTCCGATAGAATACACATCGGGGAGGCGCAAAGCGGCATTCGTCTCAGGTAAAAGCTTCCAGGTGCTGTCCAAAAAGCGACCAGGGTCTACTTCGGCAAAATTCTCGATGTCTTTATTGGAAAAGGCTACAGCAACTTTGACCGCCTCTTCGAGTTCGGCAGGGGAAAGTTCGATCTGGTATTTTGCAACGACCTGTTCGAGATATTTTTCAAGATTATCGAAATGTGCGCGCCCGCGAAACGGGATGGTCGCCTCGATACAGAGAGTCATGCGCAGCAAATCTTTTTCAGGCAGAAGATCAGACAGTTGTTTGTTCATGACCAAGGCGCTGAGAAATTCATTGAGCATGTCGAGCGAGGATAATTTTTGTCCCGGCGCAAGATGAAAAATATCCAGTGTCAGCGCGACCAGACGGTCGTCATCCATTGTGACATCAGAGAGCACAACGTCCGTGTGCTCCTGGCGAACACAGGGGGCAACGATCTCCCAAATCGACGGTGAAAACCCCATGTCTACCTGGTAATAAACAATATCGTGGTACAAGGCCGCCAACGTACGGAGTGGATCGCCAGGGTCGACAAAAGTAAAGACATGTTCCAGCGTATGAAAATGCCGAGCCTGCGCAGTCATGGCACGATGAATGGTCACTGCCAAACTTTCCAGCCGCTCTGGTGGAACTTGTGCCCCCAACTGCTGGAAAGATTGGTTAAAAATAGTAATTAACTTTTGAACTGTCCCGATTTCCATCATCAGCCACTCAAACTCTAAATTTAACCTGATTGTAAGCAAAATGGGGAGAATCAGTATAGCACATCTTTCCCAAGGTCAAAGCCGTCGGGAAGTCGTATCCATACTCATCGACATGGCAAAACAGGCATGCAAAGACACAGTCATCATTTCTTCTATTCGCCTATAACGATTTCTGGAAAATATCCTTGAATGCGTCAAAGACGCTTTCAAATTGGAAGGTGAAGCCCATATTGACAAGTCGCTGCGGGATGACGAAGGAACCATCCAGAAGCAAGGTGCTCATTTCACCCAAGGCAAGTTTCAGCCCAAACGCAGGCGCACGAAACCAACTGGGACGATGCAAAGCGCGCGCCAGGTAGTGTATAAAATCCACATTCGAGATGGGATTCGGAGCGCACAAATTGAACACCCCTCTGGCTTTTCCATTTTCGAGCAGAAAACAGATAGCGCGGACCACATCGAGATTGTGAATCCACGAAACTCCCTGCTTGCCGCTGCCAAGAGGACCGCCAACGAAGAGACGCACCGGCAAAGCCATCAACGGCAGAAACCCTTCGCGGCCATGAAGCACAACCGATGTACGCATGATTACCCGCCGAACTCCCAGCGAGTCTACCACCCGAGTGGAAGCTTCCCAATTGATAGCTACGTTGGAGAGAAAGTCATTGCCCACAGCCGAATCCTCATCCAAGGGTTCGTTACCGCTCGGCCCATAATAACGGTCACTCGACATTTGCAACAAAACGCCCGGTTTTTTGGGAACTCGTTGAAAAGCAGCAGCAATGGCGTTGCCAGCGTTTACGCGGCTATCGAGGATGGCGCGCTTCCGAGCCGCACTCCAGGGCCAGGCACCAATGGTCGCACCAGCCAGATTGACAATAGCGTCCATTTCCCCGAATTCATCCAACCACCCCTTGGATGTGCGGCCATTCCATCCAAGCACCTGGACTTCTTGCGGCATACGGGCTCGCCGCGGGTTGCGCGTCAACACCCAAACTTGATGATTGTCGTGCAAAAGCGAGCGGGTAAGCGCCACCCCAATTTTCCCGGTTCCTCCGGCAATCATAACCTTCATGCAATTTTCTCCTTCCAGGCGTTGTGCTATAATTTGCCCGTTTGCAGAGGCCACATGGAAGCACTTGTACTAGTGCTCAACGCGAACTTTGAGCCAATTAATGTATGCAACACACGGCGAGCCATTGGATTGATCATCGGGGGCAAAGCTTCTTTGCTCGCCAACGGACGAGGGGTCATCCGGACCGTCTCGATGAATTACCCTCGCCCTTCAGTCATTCGACTGGAGCAAATGATCCAACGGCCTCGTCCACATATCAGGTTGACTCGCCGAGAAGTCTTCCGGCGAGATAATTATACCTGTCAGTATTGCGGACGAAAGCTATCAGGCTTGACTATCGATCACGTAATGCCAAGACACCTGGGAGGCATGCACATCTGGACGAACGTGGTCACTGCCTGCGCTGCCTGCAACCACCGAAAGGGTGGACGCCGGCTCGAAGAATCCCATATGACACTGCTACAGATTCCGCGAGAGCCGCCTGCCAGCGTTGCATACATCTTCGGGCGTCATCTGGACAGCAACCGCGAATGGGAGCCTTTCATCACTGGATGGTGATTGAATCGATTCGCCGAATAAATACCACCAAATACCCCTTCTTGTTCCTTCCGAATACTTACTATTTTTTGGATTTCCCACGCCGCGCTTGATAGCGGTCTGTTTTATATCCCCACTGTACAGAATCTCATTCTATGGGGATATGAAGAAAATCGGTCGCCAAGTGCACCGGTCCGAGGTAGTGCGCCTGGGCATCGGAGAGCAAATCATCGGATGCAAAACGACCCGTTGGGTAGTGAATCAGGTAGAGCATGCCAACCTCCGCCTGGCGGGCAATCTCTGCTGCCTGTGCCGCCGAGGAATGACCGGGGTACAAGCCAGCCGCCTCATGCAGCAAAATATCGGCGCCGGAGGCCAATTGAACCACCGAGGAGCACGGTTCCGTATCACAAGAATATGCCAGCACCTTGTCCTCGGCCTTAAACTCAAAGCGCAACCCAACATTCGGCAGGAAATGTTCCACCTGCGAGGCGTAAATGCACATGTCAGAAGCATCAAGTACCACGGCCATTTTATCATCCGGGATACGGAGGAAATTCACCGGGAAAAAGTCGGGCCATTGCGACCAGCTATACAGGTCCATCAAGGTCTTGAGGCGCTCAAGGGTAAAATCCAGGCCGTAGATGTTGAGCGGCGCATGGCGTCCTAGAAGCCATAAATCCATCAGCAAGAGTGGAACGCCCGAAACGTGGTCGGGATGAAAATGGGTCAGAATAACATCGTTGATTGAGTCGAGCGGAACACCCGCCTGTTCGAGTCGCACGATTGGATTGCTGGCGCAATCGACCAACACGTTACGCTCACGCCCTAAGATAATGAAGTGCGTATTTTCGTGACCCGGCGTCGGAATCGCGTTCGAGGAACCCAGAACAATTAACTCGGCCATTATGGTTGTATACTCAAGGTGGTCCCCAACACTTTAAGCAAAATAATTGGCGTCAAATGCGCTTCAACCAACGCCGCCACGATCAATAAAGGGATACAGATACCAATCACAATCTTGGCCCAATCCGCAATGGAATAAATCAACATTTCTCCTATCGACAGGCGCTCTTCGGGGGTCACCAAACGAACGCCTGTGTACAAAATTGCAGCACTGGCTAAAATAATCGAGGGAAGTTCAAAAATCCCGTGCGGCAAGATGCCGGCCAGGAAAACAAGCAAAGGGGAAAAACCGATCAACTTGGACAGGCTCAACAAGGCGCCGACGGCTGCGAAATTACCCACATAGAGCAGCAGCCCTCCTACGCCAAATGTAAACAAGCCGAAGAATAAGATCAGCAGTTCAGCCCGGAGGTTATGGAAAAACAGATAACTTGAAGGAATATGAGGAAGATTACTGTTCACCATCAGGGAATCTTGCGCTGATTTGACCAACTTTTGAATATTGTCGGGAGAGATGTGAGAGGGAATCAGCACCGAGTTGATATAGTAGAAGCTAGCCACAGCCGAGAGGACGCCAATTGCCAGTGTTATCCAAAAAGCTGGGCCCATTTTTCGCAACGCGCCGAACACCTGCTGACGATACCAAAGCAGCAAGCCACGCATATCGTCTTTCAACGCGCCAGTAAGGCTCGTTCCATCCTCAACCGACTTTTTACGCAGGCGCGCGACCTGACCCTTTAAATATCTCAACAAAGACGGAGGTTGCTCTGATCCGCTGAAGGCGCGCCAAAAAGCGCCCCCCACCCATTTCAAGTTAAGCATATCAATTTCACGCCCAAGTAGACTCTCGCGTTTGAAATGCACCAGCCCCAGGCGAATCAATAAACCGGCAACAATTGCAACAGCCACGACGGCCAGCCAGAGCACCTGATCGTTACCCCAAAACATCAGTACACTTTCCCCCTGAATCAGTAACGAAACAGGAATAACGATGAAAGAAGCCAACAAGTTGGCGGCGCGCACCGTCGTCGACTGTGTGGAGATGACGATAGCAGCGCTGACCATCAGAATGGTCTGCACGGCTGTCAGCGCAATGCACTCAAGGATAAAGCTCGGGTCTGGCCAGGGAATGTGCTGGTAGAGCAATCCCACCAGGTAGAGGCTGATCCCCGTATAACTGGTTGCCAACGGCACCAACGTCCCGGCGATCAATTTTCCTACGTATAAATTCCAATCGGCCAGCGGGCTGGCGAGCAACGGTTCAATCGTGCCGCGCTCCTTCTCGCCCACAAAGGCTTCGAGCGCCACTACCAGCGAAACCGTCACGGGAAAGAAGCCGACCACCAGAATGAAAAATGGGATCAAACGGTCGGCCACCAAGTTCGCACCGTACTGATTGATATAGTTAACCGCCTGACGCGCAGCATAATTCATCAAGAACGGGAAAAAGATGGTCAGAACCAGCATTGGCATCAAGATACGCCAATCGCGCATCTGATCACGCAACTCGCGGCGCGCGATCAGCCAGGTCAACGCGAGTTGTTCGCTCATAAAACGCCCTCGGCAACCTGCGACATCGCTTTCAGATAGATTGTCTCCAGTGTGCGCGGCACCTCCTGAACGGAGACAATGGCAGCGCCGGAATCGACCAACTGCCGGACGATGAGTGGATTCGTCTCTTCAGGCTGTTCCACTATGTACCGGAACCCCTGTGGCTCCCTGGTGACCGAACTCACCCCCGGCGGCATCTTTAATTTATCGAGCGACCACTCCCCCGTTGCCTTGACCCGATATTCCGGCGCGCCCAACAACCGTTGGCGCAACTCATCCAGTGTACCTTGTAACAAAATTCTGCCATGATAGATGATGGCGATTTTATCGGCCAGGACGTCGGCCTCCACCAAGTTGTGGGTACAGATAACGATCGTCCGCTGGGAAGAACGCAAGCGCGCAATTTCATGACGAACCAGTTGAGAGCTTTCGGGGTCCATCGCCGAAGTCGGCTCGTCGAGCAACAGAACCGGCGGCTCGTGGATCAGCGCTCGCGCCAGCGCCAATTTCTGCCGCATTCCCTTGGAATATTCTCCCGTCCGACGATGAGCCGCCTCGGCAATTCCAAAGTAGTCCAGCAACTCCCAGATGCGCTTCTCGCGCTGCACTGCATTCAAATGATAGACCTGACCAAAGAAATCGAGATATTCGTACCCCGTCATGCGACCATACAAACCATGCTGTTCGGTCAGCACACCTACCGAAGCACGCACTTTGGCCGCATCACGGACAACGTCATACCCGGACACCCGCGCCCAACCGCTGCTGGGCGTGAGTACGGAGGTAAGCATGCGCACCGTGGTGGTCTTGCCGGCGCCGTTCTGACCAAGTAACGCAAGAATCTGGCCCGGCTCGACGGTCAACGTCACGCCCTCGACGGCTTTAAAAGTATCGTAATATTTGGTCAGGTCTTCACATTGGATCATGAATTTTTTTAATCAGCTTTCTGCCTGCTGTCCGCTCTCAGCTTCGACCGTCTCCGGCTCCTCGGCCTCATCATCCCGGTTGCGGTGACGCCAGAACAACGCGGCTGCCGCACAAATCGCAACAACAGCCATCACCGTCTGGTTGGCATTGATCCCGGCGATTTGCGAGGCATCGAGACGGATGAACTCCAACAAAAAGCGTCCAACCGGGTAGACCACCAAATAGATCAGGAATATATCTCCCATTTTGATGGCGTCGCTATGCTTGCGGGCCAACCACAGCAACAGCACCATATTCGCAAAATCCCAGATGGACTCGTATAGAAACAGGGGGTGATAGTAGGCTACATTGGCAAATTGCGGCAGGCGGTGTTGTGGGTCGATGTAGATCTTCCAGGGCAGGTTGGTCGGAGCGCCATAAAGTTCCTGGTTGAAGAAATTACCCCAACGTCCGATGGCCTGACCCAGAGCCAGAGCCGGTGCGGAAATATCGGCCCACTCGCCAAAATTGAGCTTGTTGCGGCGGACGAAGAAATACATTGCGATCATCCCGCCGATGACGGCGCCGGGAATCCCCAACCCGCCATTCCAAATGGCAATCATGTCGAGAGGATGTGTCAGGTAATATTCTGTGGTGATCCCGTTCGCAATCGAAGATGGCATCGGAGTGAAGACGTGCCACAAGCGCGCGCCGACCACCCCGCCAACGATCAACCAAACCAGTAAATCCCAGACGATGTCGGGGTCATAACCGCGACGCTTGGCTTCACGGCTGGCCAGCCAGCCGCCAAGAAGCGCACCGGTCATAACGATGATGCCATAAAAACGAATATAAATTGGTCCTAATGCAAAACCATCCGGCATTTTCTCTTCTCCTAGGCGTTTTTCAGCGTCAAATCGATCAATGAGGAGCTGAGAACATGTAGGGCATTAGCGCCCATACACACTCCTCATGCTCCTCTGCTATTCATCGAAATGATGCGTTTTTCATTTGTGTGTGCGCCTGCTTGCGCACCTTCCATATCCGTTGCACGGCTGTTGCGTTGGCGAGGATAGCAACGATCCAGATTGCAATTTGTGGAAAACCAATCAATACCAACGGCGCAACGACCAGATAGCGTTCCAGGCGAGTCAAGATGCCTGTATTCGCGTCGAATTTGAGCGAGTCAGCGCGCGCCTTGACGTATGATACCAGCACTGAGCCAGCTGCGGCAATATAAACGACGAGTGTCGAAAGCCAATCACGCTGACCGATAAAGTAGATCAGTAGCCCACCCAGAATCAGTAGCTCGGAATAACGGTCGGTAACGGAATCGACAAAAGCGCCGAATTCATTGGCCTCGCCACGCAGACGCGCCATAGTACCGTCGAGCGCGTCGAACGGCCCACAAATCAGGATGAACAAACCGCCCCATAGGAACTGCCCGCGCGCCAGAAAATAAGCGCCGACGGCGTTCCCCGCCAAACCCAGGATCGTCATCGTATTCGGGGTAAGCCCAAGTTTGTTCAAAAACCCGCCGATGGGGTCCAAGACTCCTTTGAACCAGACGCGCATCTGTTCGGTAAAAGTCCTGGCTTTCTTCTTTTCTATGGATGTTTCCATCAATGAAAATCCTTTCAAGCGAATTCTAACCCCTTCTGTAGAAGGCGAGATTAGAAACAACTATCATTTTGAATTTTGACTCAACAGGGAATCAATCACCATGATCTTTACAGCAAGCCCCGGCGACTCCGATTTCGGGCACAGGTCGATTGCCACACTTATCAATCGTCTCCGTTTGGCTCATCTTCACCGTCTTCCTGGTCGAGCAACACCTCGCGTTCACGACCACCGCCCTGTGACGGGCCGACCACGCCCATCTCTTCGAGCTGGTCGAGCAGACGGGCTGCGCGCGGATAGCCGATCTTCAAGCGGCGTTGCAACAGCGAGGCGCTGGCCCGCTGCGATTGGCGCACAAGCTCGATGGCTTGCTCGACCAAAGCGTCGTCGCTGCCTTCGTCCGGTTCGGTGAGCAGCGTTTCCCAGGGCGGCGTCTCCACTTTAGTTGAAGCCATCTTCTGCCAGAAGGCGATGATACGCTCGATTTCCTGGTCGGTGATCAACACACCCTGTGCGCGAATGGGATTGCCAACTTCCGGATTCAGGAAAAGCATGTCACCGCGCCCCAACAAAGTCTCCGCACCGGGCGTGTCGAGAATGACGCGACTATCAATATTCGAGGTGACCGCGAAAGCCAGCCGCGCCGGGAAGTTGGCTTTGATCAACCCGGTGACCACGTCGGTGCTGGGACGTTGGGTTGCCACGACGAGATGAATGCCGGTGGCGCGCGCCATCTGCGCCAGGCGCACCAGGTTATGCTCCGTCTGGTCGGGCGCGGACATCATCAAATCGGCCAGTTCGTCGATGACGACGACAATGCGGGGCAGGATATGTTGCTGGCCGTCTTTGCGATTTTGCATCTTGCGATTGTAAGAGGCAATATCGCGCGCCCGAGCTGCTTCGAGCAGGCGATAACGGTGATCCATCTCCACAACCAGCCAACGCAGCACGCCCAGAATGCGCTGCGTATCCGTCTCGACTTTGCCGTACAAGTGTGCCAGCCCGTTGAAACGGATCAGTTCGACCATTTTGGCGTCGATCATCACCAGCCGCAAATCTTCGGGAGCATTGTTCATCGCCAGGCAGGCCGCAATCGAAGCCACGCAAACCGACTTTCCGGAGCCGGTAGCGCCGGCAATCAACAAGTGCGGCATGCGCGCCAAATCAGCCGCTAGGGGCTGCCCAGAAACGTCGCGTCCGAGGGCAATCGCCAGCGGCGCGCCAATTTTATTAAAGGTATCACTTTCGAGGATCGGACGCAGGCGCACCATCGCCGAATGCATGTTGGGCACTTCGATGCCCACGTAGGAGCGTCCGGGAACAGGGGCCTCGATGCGCAAACGTTCGGCAGATAAAGCCAGGGCCAGGTCTTTCTCCAGCGCTGCAATCTGCGCCACGCGAACTTTCATCATCTGCGTGTCGTCTTCGTTGGTACCGGGCTTTTTGAAGAAACCCGGTTGGACGGCAAATTGAGTCACCGTTGGGCCAACGCGAAAGCCGATGACCTTGGCAGGAATGCTGAATTCGGAGAGCGTCTTCTCGATCAACCCGGCAGTCTGGTTGATGTGGCGTTCATCGGGGCGCACAGACTCGTCGCCGAAGAGTAAATTCAAAGGGGGTAGGCGCTCGCCGCGGGGCAGGGGCGCAGCGGGCTTTTCATCCTGCGATTCTGGAACTTTGAAATTCTTCCGGAACTGGGGCGGCAGTGTGGGTCCCGCCTTCTTTGGGCGGGAGACAGGCTGCGGCGTGGGCATGGATTCAGCCTGGGCAACCGGAATGGCATTGAAATCGTCGGGGGGGGACTGCGGCGTCTCGCCAGCAATTGCCCACAGAAGACTCTCGACTTTGGGCGGCAGATCAAGGGCAAAGATCAAGGCAACGAAGAAAGCGAGGCCGACGAGGATGTCGCGCCAAGCATCACCGAAGAACAGACCGAACAACTGCGCCAGCGACCAACCAATGTAACCACCGTCCACACCGGCATCGGCATGTTCGATAGAGACGCCGCCCAGGATGGCAAGGATGGCCAGCAGTAGAAACGCCGCAAGTTCGAAGGCAACAACGCGCCCCCAACGGACCGACTCGCTTTGCGCACGCCGCCGAAACATCATCACACCCAGCAGCACCAACAGGATGACCAACAAGTAGCTACCCCACCCCAACCAACGTCGCAAAATATTTGCAACGGGGGTCAGCAAAGCACCATCAGTCATCCCGGTGAGCGCAAGAACGATCATCAGGGCAAGAGCCAGCAACAGCACGCCCCCCGCATCCAGGGTGAAGCGGCCAAAATGCGTCTGCGCGTGTTGAAGCCAGTCGACCCAGTCGGATTGCTGGGGCTCCTCTGCACGATACTGGCGCTGTTTGGGCATTTAGCTTTCGTCCAGCAGTAGGCTCAGTCCGAGGCGCTGATGAGCAGCGTCAATATGCAGGATACGAACGTCGATTCTCTGGCCTTCGAAGAAGTTGTCTTTGACGGAAGAACCTTCGGGTAAGTGGATTTCCGAAACGTGGACCAGACCTTCGAGCCCCTCTTCCAAGCGGGCGAAAATGCCGAAGGAGACGACGCTGGTAACCGTCGCAGGAACCACGTCATTGGGGCGATAGCGCTCTTCGACGTTTTCCCACGGATTAGACTGCAGGCGTTTCAGGCTCAAGGCGATGCGACAACGATCGGGTAGCACATCCAACACCTGGACTTCGACTTTCTGCCCAAGCTGAAGAATGTACGACGGATGAATAACGCGCCCCCAGGATAGTTCGGAAATATGAATGAGCCCTTCTACCCCGCCAAGATCGACAAACACGCCAAAGTCGGTCACGTTACTCACTTCGCCGCTGATAATGTTACCGGGTTCCAGCGAGGCAAAGAGTTCAGTCCGGCGACCGACATCTGCACGTGCTGCACGTTCAGAGAAGACGACACGGCCTTCCTCTGGAACGCACTCGATGACCTTAAGACGCAGATCATGACCAACATAATCGGACAGAAAAGCGTCACGCTCGGCGTCGCTCTGGCACGTCATTGCTACCAGATGCGAGTAAGGTACAAACCCTTGCAAGCGGTCTCCCTCCACGAGTAGACCGCCGCGGTTATACCCGGTCACCATCAGCGAAATAATTTGGTCCTGCTGATAGACGGCAGTTGCGTAGCCCCAATCATTGCACGACGCCTTTTCATCCGCAGATACGGGCATCTGTGTCTTAAGCGCCGAGGCAGAGTGCCTCGGCGCGCCTTCTGACACATTCGCCAGGGGACGTGTGTGTTGATGTGACACGTAACGGTCTTCATCAGCCAGGACGGATTCCCACCAGCCCTCGTCAAATGACTCTTGTGGGACTCTATTGATTGGCTTTCTGTTGGCGAATACCATTAAGTTTCATAGCCTCCTTTCCTTGATAGGAATCGAGTTGCGCCTCCATCTCAATGATGGCCTTCGCAACTGCTTCGATAGCAACGCGCTGCTTGCGATATAGATCCGCCTCCGACATCGCCAAGCGCGTTGCAACCTCGCGTACTTTGCGTCCTTCAATGAATTTTAAGTCAAGTATATTGTACAATATCCATTCTGTTGTGAAACGCCTTTCGCCTTGTGGGCGCACCTGCTCAACAGCCTTTTTGAGAATGGCTCGCAAGGCATTTGGCATGTTTCCATCATACTCCCTTGCGGTCTCTTGTACAATCCGCAAATTCATCAGGGGCGACTCGGTCAGTTTCGGCCCCCCCCAATAGTGATTGAGCGCCTCGCGTACCCATTCCGACATATCTGAATCGGGGGGCAATTCGTCGGCCAGCAGCGTGGAGGCGCTGTCGTAGCGTCCTCGTGCACGCATGCGCTGGATCATCTCCACTTGTGGCTCCAAATCTTCCAATGAACGGAAGACGCGTTGTTGAAGCTGGCGATCCTCTAAAGCCATCGCAGCACGTTCAGCCAGCAACCACAACCCCTGGCGCTGATCATTTTCCAGAGATTGCTCCGACTGACAGGCAACGCCGAGCAGCCCCAACAGAGGAGGCAACTCGTCGAGATCCATATCAGCAGTGCGATGTTGGCGCAAAGGCAGAATCCAGTAATCATCCCAGAGAAACTCGGCCTGCCCGTTTTCTTCTTCCTTTTGGACGACTCTCAGGGCCACACCCAGATTGTCCTTCTCCATGAATGGGCGGCCTGCCGTGACCAACAGGGATAGTTCGACTCCATCAAGCGCAGCGACGAACGCTGAAGGAGCTTGCATGTGGTCGCGGACGGCTGCCAAGACTGCCTCGAGAAACTGGTGCAAATCTCCCTGCGTCAGAAGACGTTCCTCGATATTCTGAAGCGTGAGCAACTCCGCCCGGTCGCCGCCAAAGAAGAACCAGCGTTCCCACAAAGGCGCTGCAATGGTAATCCAGTGTTCCATCAGCAAAACCGTGGCAACCATCGCAACCGGTACCGCCGCGGTATATTCCAAACCGGCAAATTCGCCCAGTCGGCGGACAATGGTCATCACGCCCAAGGCCAGAGAGGCCGTAGCCGGCCCGCGCATGATCCACTTAAACAGGCGACTCTTGACGACACGATCCGGCCAGGAAACGCCAAAAAAAGCCACAGCGTAGGCCATCACGACGATCAACACACCCACAATTGCGTTGATGAGGGCCGCACTACACCAGAATAAAGCCTGATAATGTGCGGCAAAGGAAGAGCCAAACAGAAGATAGGGGTACGAGCCAAGCGCCGGGGCCGTTGCGCCCGCCATAAGATATAACATACGACGACGCCCGGAGTGAGTCAACATGCGTCGGTAAGCGCGGATAAAGTTGACCGCAGCCCAGATCATGGCGACCAAATAACAAAACGTAAAAAATCCCGTCCAGGGAGTAAACTGCAAATGGGGCGCGGGCTGGTCATCCAAAATCAAAGGCCCCACCAATTGCCCACCGGCTAACAGAAGCAGAAAGAGGGTCGAAAGTACATACATAGCTCGCACGGCGAACCGGCGGCGTCCACGCGAGGGACGGCCTGCGGTGACGAGCAGCGCGTCTGAAAGGTGCAGATAAGCCGGGGGTAGAAAAACAATCCCGATCCATTGCAGATGCAGAAACAAGTCGATCAGAGAGGGGGTATGCAGAGCACTTTGAACCGCCTCGGACGTAAAAACGATAACAACGGAAAGCAGGATAATCGCAAAGGAACGCGCCACGCGGTCGCGCAGGTTAAAAGTCAGGGCATAAATCAACAACGAGAACGCAGTGATCGCAATTCCGGCTGTCAAAATTTGATTGAGCGTCTTGACCCCCGCTAAAAATCCGTCCAACCAGCCCATAAGCATACAAACCTTTCAGGCTCTCTGAAATTTCGTGGGATGTTGAGCAAATATGGGGGTGTGTACCGCACACACCCCCATAAATTCATTTTTCCACACCGATTTTCAGAGGCCACCTTTCATCTACCCAACGTGGTAATACAAAACCCGGGATAACATAAAAAGGCAGGAATAACACTATTCAATTAAAGCGTACGCACAAAGAAAAGCGCCACGTCACGTGTCGGATAATACTGATCATTATATCCACAGAATTCGTAACCGATTTTTTGGATCATGTGTGTGGCAGGATAATTCTTCGACTGAACCTCGACGATTGCTTTTTGCAGCCCATTCTGGGCTCCCCAGTCCTCTGCTGCCGCAATGAGCTTTTGTCCCAATCCCTGGTGACGCAACGGACGCCCGACGACCACATCCGTAATCCAAACAGCATGGGGCAGGAATATATTATTGAAACGGATGTAGGCTACCGCCTCCATGCCCAGCATCGCACTGAGCATCGGCGTGAGGTGCCATATATCGGGCAATTCCTCCGCCTTGCGTGGGTGCATCACATGCACCGTGCGCGGCAAACGCACTTCACGTAAAGCAACGTCAACCTGTCCTGCTTCATGATGCAGGTCTAACTGCCAGACGTAGTCTGTGTCAACCGAATGATCGAGCGCAGAAAGACGTGGCAGGTCGGTGGAAATAGTGTTACGAATTTTAATCTCAGCCATCAGCGATACTAAGGAGCTTGCACATGAACAGGAATAATGCATGGCGGCATGGCGTTTCCTTGATTATCGGTTGCCACCAACCGAATCTGGTAGTCGCCGGGGGTCAGTTCGCTCGTATCCCAGGCGCCCAGTTTCCCATCATGAACCGGTTGATTTCCGGCAGCAATCGTCGCCCACAAATCACTGCCTTGCGGCGCGACTTCGTACTTAAAATAACCGAAATCTGGAATATCCACCGTCCCAATCAAGTCGACACTTCCGCTAACATCCTGGCCGGTTTGCAGGGAAGTGATGATCAATTTACCCGGAACACAACCGGTCGTCCCGGCAGGAGCCTGGGCAGTACCGGGGGTAGCGGTCACGTCAGTAGACAGAAGAGGTTGGAGTGAAGGCAAGGGTGTCGTCAACAGATCGACAGTGGGCGTCATCAGAAACGTCTGCGCCGGCAGGAAGGGCACTACAAAGCTGACCAAACAGAACTGCGTTAATCCTAACATAATCAGGATGGTCAAAAGCGCCCCGGAGACACGTACCCGTTGAAAAGCAAGTTCTTTTTCCAGGCCGTATACCGACTTCCGCCATTCGTTCCAGGAGATGAAGGTGGAACGAAAAGCAAAGACCGCCCCCAGCCCTAAAATAACATAAATCAAGATCTCATAACTGACAAGGAAACGAAATAACGCACTCACTGATAAATCTCACCCGAAAAGTGTTTAAAGCGCACCCAGCACGCCGCGGATCAAGGCCTCGAGCTTGGGCGCCATCGATTTGCCGGCCTCCAGCACTTCTGCGTGGGAAGTCGGCGTATTTCCATCCAAGTTGGCTTTGTTACTGATTCCAGAAATGCCCAACACACGTAAGCCGCCGTGGCGGGCAACGATCACTTCTGGAACCGTGGACATCCCCACAGCGTCGGCGCCGGCAACTCGCAAGAAACGCAAATCAGCGGGGGTTTCGAAAGATGGGCCGCTCAAACCGGCATAAACGCCTTCGCGCAAAATCAGGTTGCGTTTTTGGGCTATCCGCCGGGCCACCTCCATCAAGGAACGATCATAGGCCTGACTCATATCTGGGAAGCGCGGCCCGAATGCATCCAGGTTTGGGCCAACCAGCGGATTCATGCCCACCATGCCTACCAGATTCAGATTGTCGGTAATGAGCATCAAGTCACCGGGCACAAATTCAGGATTGATCGCCCCGGCGGCGTTGGTAACGACCAGGACTTCCACACCCAAGCGCTGCATCACCCGCACCGGCAAGGTTACCTGCGCCATCGAATAGCCTTCATAGAAATGAACGCGACCCTGCATGACAATAGCAGGTTGGTTCTCGAGCAAACCGACGACTAGCTTGCCGGCGTGTCCCCAAACGGTGGACTGCGGCCAATGCGGCAGGTCGGCATAGGAGATCACATCGGGTGCCTGGACCGAGTCGGCCAGGCCACCCAGGCCCGACCCCAGAATCAGCCCATATTTGGGCCGATAGTGTGTTTGTCGACGCACTGCGGCTGTCACCTCATCGATTTGTTGTACATCAAAGAAAGGCTGATTGATCATAGTCACCATGTAGAATTGAGGATGGAAAGGATATTTCCTCTCCATTTCACATCCCCACAGCAAAAGCGAAGAAATTATACACGATAACGTGGTTCTGGTTCTTTGGGATTTTTCGGCTCTTCGGGAATCAGCGTGATAGAGCGAGCGGAGATATGCATTAAACTACGACTTTGCAAACTTCCTGACCGATTCATAAAAACATTGTAAATCAAAAACAGCTATGCTATCCTAGAGAATTGATGGACACGGAAAACGGGCATTCACTGGCGCTTAATGGGGCGCTGCTTTTCATCATCCTTTCCGAAGGTATCCTGCTCGCCCCGCACCTGGAATCCAGCTTATTAAGCTTCGTACCCAAGAGTTTAGGTACAGATATGGGGGTAGCTTTCTACGTCCTGGGAGTCGCTGCAATCATGAGCGTTCTGCTAAACTACACCCGTCGACAAAAAGCCTGGGTGCGTCTGGCAGATTCTATTGCGCTCGTAATTTTAGGACTACTTTACTATCGCGCTGGATTCATCGTCGAAGCGGGGGTTACACTGGCCTTGGCGATCGGATTTCTCAGCCTGATCCATTTCGAAAACGACAAGGTGGATTGGCTCACGGAGGTGATTCAGGTCACAAACCTGTTAATCGGTGTGCTCCTGATCGTTAGCCGTGATATATTCGTCAGCATTGGGCCCTATTCCCTGTTCCAGCCTGTAGAATTAACCTTTGCCGTGCTCTTTCTGCTCTCCGGGATTACCAGTATTTTCATTGACCTGACCAAGTGGAAAGAACCGCACCGGCAGGCACAAGCGTTGGCGCTTCCCTGGCTATTGTGGGGTGTTATTTTTCTGGCGCCGCTGGAATTACCGGGCCTTCTAGTCAGTTGGAGCGTGGCATTCAGCCTATTGCTCAAAGATATTATCCCCTGGAATAAACTCATTTTAAGAGAAGGAACCTACCTGGGAAGGCGATTCTTCGACCTGGTAGGGTTGGCCAACGGGGCCTTATTGATTCTATTGGTCTGGTTGATCCGTATTTTCCAAGCCAATATTCCGGCGAGCGATCCCGTGCTCACGCAGGTGCAGGAAATTCTCTTTGTGTTCTATATTGTTTTATTTCTATTCGGCAACTTGCTTTTGGCATACGTGCACCTCTCGATCAATGGGATCTTCTCCGGCTTGAACGGTGAGGGCGCCAACCCACCGGAAGAAAAAATTACCCCAGCCTCATGGCTCAAGCAAATAGTGCTGGAACCCTATACTATCTCACGGAAAATCCTGCACGACCAATACCTGCAGCGCGCAGAATACGAGAAATTACTCGCCCGCCAACTCATCGTCGAGAAAAGGCGCATGGCGCAACTGAATCTCCTGCATACGCTGAACACGGAACTCGAAAATGTGCTGGATCCGCCCGTCTCGGCGCAACTGACCGCCAACGCTATCAGTTCGGCATTGCCGACGAGTCTCGTGGTCGTTCTGGACTACGAGGCAGACCGTGCGGAGATGGTAACTACTGCCTCAAGCGGTCCAAAGGCAGGGATCATTCCGCCCGGCTACCGTCAAAGTATCCACAAAGGCTTGGTCGGGCGCACAGCGCGTCTACGCAAAACACAGGTTGTTTCGGATACCCGCCTGGACACGGATTTCATCTCCTTTGATGGATTGAACTCCCTCTCCGAAGTGGTTGTGCCGATGCTTTACCAGAATCGTCTCATGGGAGAAATCGTCGTCGATTACCCGCATCCGCATGCCTTTGACGACAGCGATTTGCGCACACTGGAGACGGTGGCCCTGCAACTGGTTACGGCCTGGAATCGCAGCGAACACGATCAGCGCTTGACAAACCTGGTCGAAGCCGGCATCGCCCTTTCGACTACATTGGAAATCGAACCGGTAATCAAACAAATCGCTGAAGTCGCTCGTGAAACCCTGGATGCGCGTTTCGTCTTCGTAGCGCTTGCCGATAAGGGCGGCGGTTTTACACGTACTGCCTATGTTGGCTATGCGCCTACATTGTTAAGCATCCTGAATAGCGACCCTTCTGGCAACGTGCTGATCCAGACTGTTCTGGACAGCGCTTCGGCGTTTCGCCTGAGAGATGTGCGTAAGCGCTTTCGAGGTACACCCACTGGTAGTAACGACCTGCGCAGCCTACTCGCCGCGCCCATTCGCCTGCGACAATCGAGTATCGGCGCCATCCTTGCGTTCGGGAAACAGGGCAACGTCAATTTCTCGGAAAGCGACGAAGCGTTGGTCTCCCTACTGGCGACGCAGGCCGCCGCCTCCATCGAAACCTCCTGGCTCTACCAGGAACTTCGTTCTATGCTCAATACGGCAACTCAACTCTACCAGTTGAGCATTCACGTCATCCAGGCCGAGGAACTCACCAGCGCGGCGGCTGCCATCGCCGAGACGACTTATCAGGTCACCCGAGCGCAGGCAGCGGGGATTGTGCTCTTTACCCCGTCCAGCGAGGTGGAGGCCAGGGTGCAGATCGACTCAAGCGGCCTGCATCCGGGCGCTCAACATCCGATGAATCTGGTTCACCAGGCGATGGAGACGGGGCAAACGATCATCCTGTCTGGCGTGAGCGAGTCGGCGCGGGCCTGCATCCCGTTACAGACGCCCCGGCGTCAGTACGGCGCTTTGTGGGTGGAGATTTCTGAGAGCAACTGGAGCAACGCCCGCTTTACAGACAATTTCCTGACACTCGCCAACCAGGCGGCTATTGCACTGGAACGCAGCATCCTGCTGGTGGAAACGCGCCGCCAGGCCGACGAAATAGAGCGCGCGTACCGCGAGTTGGAAATTACCTATGACCGCACACTGGCCGCGCTCAGTTCCGCGTTGGACGCACGCGACCGCGAAACCGAGGGACATAGCTTGCGCGTGGCGCGCGTGGCTTATTATCTCGGCATACGCATGGGCTTGTCGCAGGAGCAGGCGAAAACGCTCGAACGTGGCGCCATCCTGCATGATATTGGTAAAATAGGCGTGAGCGATTCGATCTTATTGAAGCCGGGGGCACTCTCGACAGACGAATGGCTTATCATGCGTCAGCATCCAGACATTGGCGCCCGCATTATCGAAGGAATCCCTTTTCTAAAGGATGCGCTGCCCGTGATCCGCTACCACCAGGAACGTTGGGATGGTAGTGGATATCCGATTGGATTGAAAGGAACGGATATTCCCTTCATGGCACGTATTTTTGCCGTTGTCGATGCTTTTGATGCGCTGACCACGGATCGCCCTTATCGCACGCGTGTCTCCTTCGACGAAGCTCTCTCCTACATACAAACACAAGCGGGGATTTTGTTTGACCCGGAGGTTGTAGACGCGTTCAACGAAATAGTGATCGAAGGCATGGTTGGGACGCTATTCAACATTACTTGATGATATTTCATAAGCCCAATTTTCCCCGCAATGTATCCGACCAGGAAATTCGCTGGCTGGCGACACCGGCCGCCCTGGCTTCTTTCGTTCTATTCAGCGTACTGATTTATATCGGTATTCATAATATCCTTGCAGGGCAGCCTAACCCAACCCCACTGGTGCTGGGCATTGGCGGGATGGTTTATGCAACGTTGCTGTTTTACTTCATAATGCCGATTCCCTCTCGTGTGCAACGCTGGAAATGGGTCATTGCCATCATCAACGCCGTCGCCATCGGGTACAGCCTGGGCCTGCTGGATGAGACGTACAACATCATTCCGCAGGTGATCCTGATCTTGATCGCGGCCATCATGGTCATCGTTTGGGATCGGGTTGTCACCTATGCATTCATCTTCATGACCGACGGCCTGGCGCTGCTTCTTCGGCATGGCAGCAACTACGTTCTGACCGACGTTATCAACCGCTTGTCATTGATGGTCCTGGCCGTCATCATCACCGAAACGATCCACCGTTTCGTCACTACAAGCGGTTCGCGCATCAAACGTCTACAAATTTTGAACGAGTTTGCCCGTGAGATCGGCGCTTCCCTCAACGTAGACGAAGTTATCAAGCTGGTCAGCGCCGCCATTCAGAACGCCATCGAAGCCGACACCTATTTCTTGGGGATTTACAACAACGAGAAGATCAACCTGCACCTGATCTACGATGAGGGCGAATTCTTTCCGGCGCAGGAGGCAGACTTGGGAGGCAGCCTGTCGGGTTGGGTCATCCGTCACAAAAGCTCGCTTTTCATCCCGGACCTGCGTAAAGCTGTGGAACTGGACGGGGTGGACGTTGTCCTGATCGGAAAACAAAAGAGCAACCTGTGCTGGATGGGAGTCCCCATGGTCAGCGGGCACGTCGTCGGGATGATCGTAGCCGCATCGTACACACCCAACCAGTTCGACCGCACCGACCTTGAACTGCTCGAAAACCTGGCGCAACAGGCAGCGCTCGCCCTGGATAACGCCGCCCACCACGCCGAGGTTGAACGGCGTTCCCACCTCGACAGCCTGACCAACGCCTTCAATCATGGGCACATCGTCCGCACCCTGCACGCCGAAGCAAAACGCTCCATCGAGAGCAATGCTCCCCTGAGTTTGATTATGCTCGACATCGACTATTTCAAGCAGTATAACGACAACTATGGTCACCCCCTGGGCGACCAGATTCTAACCTTGCTGACCGAGTCGATTCACAAATACATCCACAGCACCGATGCGATTGGGCGCTGGGGCGGCGAGGAGTTCGCCATCGTCCTGCCGGGCGCCAACGGTAGCCAGGCGGTCGTGGTGGCCCAGCGCATCCGGGACACGATGAACACCATCTCGCTGCGCGCCAAAGATGGCCAGACCGTGCCCGTGCCCACCGTCAGCCAGGGCATTGCCGTCTTTCCCGAAGAAACCAACGATGTCGACCGTCTGATCGACCTGGCAGACCAACGCCTTTATATCGCAAAGGAACGCGGTCGCAACCAGATCGAACCCAGCCTCGAGCACTGGGATCGCCTGAAAACCGAGGCATAAACTTTCCCCATTCAGGCCAGCACTTCCTGAAAGGCCTGCAGCGTTTTCTCCACCGCCGCATCATCGATCCAGTAATGCGTCACCAGGCGGATGCGCCGCGGGCCGGTGCCATGCAGCAAAATGCCACGCCTTTGCATCTCGCTTTCGAGCTGCTCAACCGACAGGCTGACGTTTTCCCCCAGATTGAAGAAAACCATATTGGTGGCCGGCGAACCCGCATCCAGCAAAACGCCGGGGAGTTCGCTCAACCCTTCGGCCAGATTCCGGGCCCGGGCGTGATCCTCGCCCAGGCGTTCAACCATCGTCTCCAAGGCCACGATCCCGGCTGCGGCCAGGATGCCAACCTGGCGCATGCCACCGCCCAGGTGCTTGCGGATGCGTCGCGCCCGCACGATGAAATCCGTCGACCCGCACAACAGCGAGCCAACCGGCGCGCATAATCCCTTGGAGAGACAGAACGTGACCGAATCGACCGACCCCGTCAACGCCTGCACGCCCACACCCTGCGCGGCAGCAGCGTTGAAGACCCGCGCACCGTCCATGTGGACAAGCAGGCCATGCGCATGTGCAAACGCCGCCAGGCGGCTCAGGTACTCCGGCGACTGGTAGGTGCCGCCGCAACGATTGTGTGTATTCTCGATGCCGATCAAACGGGTCGGCGGCTGGTGAACATCGTCGGGGCGCAGGAGCGCCTCCAGCGCCTCAAGCGGCAATGAACCGTCCGGGTTTTCCGGCACCTGCCGTGAGTGGACACCGCCCAGGACCGAGATTCCGCCGCCTTCATACAACACGGTGTGCGAACGGGCGCCCAACAAGGCCTCGTCGCCGCGCCCACAATGGGTCAGGATGGCCAGCAGGTTACCCATCGTGCCCGACGGCACGAACAAAGCCGCCTGCTTGCCGAGCCTGGCAGCCGCCATTTCCTGCAGCCGGTTCATCGTCGGGTCGTCGCCGAAGACATCGTCGCCAACCGGCGCTGCCGCCATCGCTGCGCGCATCTCTGGCGTGGGCGGCGTAACGGTATCAGAGCGCAGATCGATTATGTTCATGAGGGGATTCCTTAAAACCAATGCGGAAATGAACCGTCAAAACGGTCTTGGCTCATGGATGAAACCTGTGCCAAGGATGTCACGGCGGGAAGCCGCACTTTGGCGACGAAGCAATCTCCTTCATCAAAAGATGAGATTGCTTCACTCGCGAAGAACGCTCGTTCGCAATGACATGCACACTTTCAATCGATGAAGCCACTATCTTTCGCTTGATATGTGGTCGCCTGCCCTCAAACCCGCCAAGACGGACTCCAATTCGTCCGGTAGCGGCGCTTCGAAGACCTGCGCCGTCTTTTTTCCCGGCAGGATGATCTTCAAACGATAAGCATGTAAAAAATGACGGCTGATTTCAAGGGACGGCTTACGATGCCCATAAACAGCATCGCCCACAATCGGGCAACCCAAGAAGGCGCAGTGCAGGCGAATCTGGTGGGTGCGCCCGGTGTGCGGATGAAACTCCAAGAAGGTGTGCTGCGGGAACGACTCCAGGGTGCGGTATTCGCTGACCGCTTCGCGGCCCTTCCCAAGCGGCACGACGGCCATCTTCTTGCGATCCTGCGGGTCGCGGCCAATCGGCGCTTCCACCCGTCCGGTCGGCGTGGGCGGCGCACCGTCCACCAACGCCAGGTAGGTCTTTTCCACCTGGCGCAGGCGGAATTGCTCCTGCAACCAGCGGTGGGCGCGTTCGTTCTTGGCCAGCACGATCAGGCCCGAGGTGTCTTTATCCAGGCGATGCACCACACCAGGACGCTCCTCGCCGCCGATTCCCTCGATGTCGGGATCGTGCCCCAGCACCGCATTGACCAGGGTTCCGCGCTCGTGGCCGGCAGCCGGATGCACCACCATGCCCGCCGGCTTATTCACGACCAGCAGGTCGTCGTCCTCGAAGATCACATCCAGCGGAATGTCTTCCGCTACCAAGCCAGATGGCTGTGCAGGCGGCACACGCACGCATACGTCCTCGCCGTCTTCCAACATCTGGCCGGATTTCCTGGCCGGCAGGCCGTCGATATCGACGAAACCGTCGAGGATCAATCCCTGGATGCGCGAGCGCGAAAAGGCGGGCAGGCAATCTACCAGGAACTTGTCCAGCCGCTGCGGGGATTCGCGGTCGAAACGGAAAATCTCGACGCGGTCACTCACTCATACCTTCTCCGTTGCCTCCACCCGGCACCTCCGTCGACGCGCTGGAGGAAACCAACGCCTGACCAGACTCCCCCGTGTCCGTCTCTTTCTTCTCGTGAGCCTCTTTCCACCACAACCCCAGCAAAAGGATAACCACACCAATCGTGATGCTCGAATCGGCTACGTTGAAAACCGGGAAATTGCCCACCGAAATAAAATCCGTCACCTGGCCGGCAAAGCGCAGCCGGTCGATCAGATTGCCCAGGGCCCCGGCCAATTGCATGCCCATCGCCAGGCGCAGCCACCAATCGACGGCTTCCACGCGCGGATAATAGTACAAAATCAGCCCAATGACTAACACGGCCAGCCCGGCAAACACCCAACTGTAGCCCTGGAAAGAACCAAAGGCTGCGCCGGTGTTGTACCAGTTGACGATGCGGGCGTAAGGCAACAGGCCTTCCATCCCGCGCGGAAGCCACTGTTGCCCAAGCGCCAGGTTATTGCGCACCAGCGCCTTGGTCCACTGGTCGAAGGCCACGATCACGCCTGCAATCAAAGCCAGGCCTACATAATCTCGAACGTATTTCAAAGTACCTCCAGATATTTGCCACAGGTGGGTTCTTTAAACAACTCGCGTTAACGATCTACGAAATCTCATCGGTCACATACACGCGCGGGACGCGCGTATTGATATTGGTCAGAATCTCATAAGGAATTGTACCGGCCCAGGCGGCCAAGTCCTCGGCGCAAATAGACTGGTCACCCGACTCGCCGATGAGAATCACCTCGTCGCCGTTGTATCCGCTGCCCGTTTCCAGATTGACCATCAACTGGTCCATGCAGATGCGTCCCACCTGCGGATATTTCTGCCCGCGGATGATGACCTGCGCCTTGTTGGACATACTGCGGAAATAGCCATCGCCATACCCGACGGGAATCGTCACCACCCGCACCGGATGGTCGCTCTGCCAGGTGGAACCGTAGCTGACGGGATGTCCCGGCTGCACGACCTTGAAATAAACGACGCGCGACTTCCAGGAAAGCGCCGGTTTGACTGCCACCGTCCGCTGCGCCTCATCCGATGGATACACGCCATACAGCAAAATACCGGGGCGCACCATATCAAAGTAGGCTTCGGGCAATTGCAAAATCGCGCCGGAGTTTGCCATGTGCCGCAAGGGCGTAGGCAGGCTGTGCCGCTCATAGAAACGCAGCACTTCGTTGAAACGCTCCACCTGCAGGCGCGCGTGTTGCAGGTCGGCGGCATCGGCATTGGCAAAGTGCGAGAAAACTCCCTCCACCTCGACGTGCCTGCACCGCAAGGCCGCTTCCAATAAAGTATGCGCGCTGTAATAATGGACGCCAATGCGCTCCATGCCGGTATCGATCTTCAGGTGTACGCGCGCGCGCTTTTTGAGCACACCCGCTGCAGCCTCGATCTGCTCCAGGCGCTCGACGGACGAGGCCGTCAGGGTCAGGTCATACTGCAAATACGACGGAATCTGATCGCCCCACACCCCGCCCAGCACCAGGATCGGCGTCTGGACGCCCAGGTTGCGCAGGTGGGCGCCTTCTTCGAGCACGGCCACACCGATGTAATCGACCTGGGGCGCCAGGAGGCGCGCCACCTCGTCCAGGCCGTGGCCGTAGGCATTGGCCTTGACGATAGGCATGACCCTGGCCGGGGCAACCTGCGCGCGAATGGCCGCCAGGTTTTGCTCCAAGCGGCTCAAGCTAATTTCGGCATAGGTCGGGCGGAGCACGTCCGTTGGCGCCATGACCGGTTCACGAATTGGCATAGGCGGTATTTTATCACTGCTGCCCGCTCAGGCGGGATGCCACTCGTGAGTCTTCGGGATCAGCGTGACGAAATGGGTCGATCTGGAAAATCTTGGAGAGCCCACTCATATTGCACGTGCAGTTCGGATTCTGGCGGCGGGCTGATACCAAATTTAACGGCCCGGAAGCCATTTTTCTCGTAAAAAGCCCGGGCGTTGACGTTTTCCTCGAGCGTGTACAACCACAAACGCCGGGGAGAGAGACTGCGGGCATGGGCAAGCAAGGCCTTTCCGAGCCCCTGCCGCCAGTGGGACGGGTCGACGTAAAGGCAGTCGATAAATTCATCTTTAACGGCCAGAAAGGCGGCGGGGCATCCGTCCACATCCAACACCCAGAGCTGGTTCCGTGCCAGGATGTGTTCTCGAAAATACAAGCAATCTTCCTCGCAGGTATGGGCGTGTCTGGCAGAAAATTCGGGCAGGGATTCCAGCCGCGCGCGTCGCCAGAGGCGGGTCACAGCCGCGAAGTCGTCAGCGCCGTAAGGCCGAATACGATCATCCATCATGCGCTCTCCGAGCTGGCTATTTTCAATGGGCGACTTCTTTGGACATCAACACGTTGCTTTCGATGAAGCCTGATTTCTTGTAGAGATCCCGCGCTGCCGTGTTGTTCCCAAAGACGTGCAGTTCGATTCTTTTCACCCCCAGGGGTTTGACGGTTTCTTCGAGGGCTGCCAGCGCCTGTGAGCCGTAACCGCGCCGACGGAACGACTCGAAAATTTCGAAGTCGTAGATAAAGCTCACGATGGGTCTCTGGGGATTGATCCAGTACCACAACCAACCCACTTCTTCCCCGGATTCAGCGTCCAGCAGGGTGCAGACGAAGTGCTGGGGGCTGTCAACGCCGTCAGGCAGGAGCGTTTCGAACTCTTTGCGCGAACGCTCCAAGGCTTCCTCGGGCGCCCAGTTCCCGGCGCGGACATGGCTCTGGGCACAATCGGGAATCGCGCGCTCCAGATAAGCGCGGAAATCGTCGGCATTCATTTTTGTCAGACGGATCATGGATGCTCACGTTTCGGAATATCTTTTCCCAGGAACAGGCTGGCGACTGCGAATCCGGCCTGCTCGTACATACTGCATTCGTCACGGTCGTGCGCGAACAGTTGGACTTCGATGCGCGCGACGCCCTGAGCGGCCAACTGGCGTTCGAGAAACGCCAGCGCCTGCGCTTCGTATCCCTGATGGCGCGCTTCGGAGAAGAGAAAGAAATCGGCCAGGAAAGCCTTCTTTTTTAAGGAGGTGTCGTCGAGGGTGTACCAGAGCATGCCCACCCGCTCGTTTTTTTCGGCATCGACCAGCACGCAGAGAAACTGACCGGGAGTGTGCGGACCATTCGGCAGCACGCGCTGGTATTCCTGGTACGCGCGCTGGGCGGCTTCGTCGGGGTGCCAGTTGCCAGACTGCGCCTGCGCATTGGCATATTCTGGCACGGCCTTGCGCAAGTAGGCCTGAAAGTCAGCATCGCTCATTGGCTCGAAGCGCAGACTCATAGTTCCATCGTTTCCTTGCCGGCCAGCTTATCGGTGATACGCTGCGTAACCGTTTCCAACGCGCGCGGCTTGTGCACATAATCCATGTTGTCGGTACGGATCGTCAGCACCGGGCATAAGTCGAAGGATTTGAGCCAATCGTCATAGAACGAGTCGAGCAAGGCCAGGTAATCAGCGTCAATGCCGGTTTCCATGCCGCGCGCGCGTTTATGGATGCGTTCCATCAGCACATCCACCGGGGCTTTGAGATAGATGAGCAGATTCGGCGCCGGCAGGCCGTTTACCACCAAATCGAACAGGCGGCGGTACGAGAAGTAATCCCGTTCGCTCATGTTGCCCATGTGGTTGAGCGCGCGCGCGAAGATATAAGCATCTTCGTAGATCGAGCGGTCGAGGATAGCAGAGCCTGGTTCTTTGGCAATGTCCAGGTATTGTTCGGCGCGATGCCCCAGAAAATAAACCTGCAAATGAAAGGCCCAGGATTTCATGTCGGCGTAGAAATCGGGCAGGTACGGGTTATCGGAAACAGATTCGTAACCTGTGGCCCAGCCCAGCCGTGCGCCGATCCGTTCGGTCAGCGAGGTCTTGCCGACGCCAATATTTCCGGCCACCACCACGAGTTTTTTGGTCATACACCAGCCTCACACAAGCATTCAGTCTTGTGCGTATTCTAACCCGAAAGGCTGCCGAATTTGCGATTAAAATAAGGGAGCATCTGGAGACGCCGTTATTGGCGTACTTCTTCCCCACACCCAAATCATTCATCCATGTTTATCATTCTGTTACAAGGTCTCGGCCTGGGGTTCACCGCCGGTGTGCAGCCCGGACCGTTCCAAACCTACCTGATCTCCCAGGCGCTGGATAACGGCTGGCGACGTACGTTGGTGGCCGCCTTCGCGCCGTTGCTCAGCGACGGACCCATTGCCGCACTGGTGTTGCTGGTGCTCAGCCAGGTGCCGCCCTGGTTCCAACGCGGACTCTATCTCGCTGGCGGACTGTTCATCCTGTTCCTGGCCTGGAATGCCTTCCGGCAGTGGAAAGCCAGCAGCAGAGCCACGCTTCCCTCCAACCCGGCGCCGACTCACAGCCTGTTCCGGGCGGCCTTGATGAACGTGTTCAACCCGGCGCCATACGTATTCTGGAGCCTGGTGAACGGGCCCCTGGTGCTGCGCGCTTGGGCGCAGTCGCCGTTGAACGCGTTCGTTTACATCCTGGCGTTCTACGGGACGATGATCGCCGTCAATATCGCCTTCGTGATGGCAGCCGGTTCGGCAGGGCAGGTCAACCCGCAGGTCCGCCACACTCTGATCGGATTGTCGGCGGGGGCCCTGGCGCTTTTCGGACTGTACCAACTCTGGCGGGGAATCGGCGGCTTCTAAAACGGGAAAAGAGAAACGGGCCGCCCGAACGCGACCCGTCGTCTCCATCAAACCGTTTCCAGCGTACCGAGACGTTTGGCCTGGTATTCGAACCACGAGAACAGGAAATAACCGAGCAAGCCATAGGTGAGGCCCACGGCCAGTTCACCCAACAACAAAGGCGCGACCGTATGGAAATCCGCGCCGGCCACCAGCGCACGGGCGGCCTCGATGCCGCGCGTCAGCGGTAAGACCTGCGAGATGAAGTGCATCCAGGGCGGCATCTGCTCGAGCGGGATGTTCGCACCGGAAAAGAGTAGCAGCAAAAAGTAAACGGTGTTATTGACAAACATCACGTTGACCGTAATCAGGCCGATGCAGCCCATCAACAGACCCAGGCCGCAGGTGCTCACAGTGGTGACCAGAACGGTCAGGCCCAACAGCGGCAGGTTGGTATGCGACAGGTTCAAACCCAACAAGGTGACGCCCCAGAAAAAGCCGATGACCACGCCCAGCGCGCCGTCGATGACGTGCATAAACGCTCGTCCGAAAAAGAGCACAATCCGATTGGCGGGCGCGCCGAACAAGTAGGGTAAGGTGCCTTCGTTGCGGTCGCCGCCGATGCTGAAGACCACCCCGTAAATGCCGCTGACGGCGGCAATCTGGATGGCATTGCCGATTACATAAAAGCTGGAATTGCTACTGCTGGTGGCGAACGTGCCCAGGAAGACGAAAAAGAGCATCTGCGCCAGCGGCATCAAGATTTTCGAGGCGGCGTAATTGATGGGTTGCAACCAGTGGAACAGCGCCACGTACGAGAGCATGGCCCCGTCCCAAAACAAACGAAGTTGACTGCGGAAGGTCGTCATGGTATCGGTACTCTCTTCATTTCGTGGAAATCCCGAAGAACGCTTATTCCATTTCGAGCGTGGCATCGGCGCGAGCTTTGTAGAGCATCACACGAAACAGACGGCTGGCGATGAACAGGTCGAACAGGCCGAAGACCAGCATCATGGCCCAGGAAAAAAGCACCTGCCGCACGTCCACACCGCCAGAGGTGGTACCGTGCAGAGCCAGCGCCGCCCAGTAAGGCGGGAGCAGGTACGAGAGCGGAGTCGTCCAGCCGGGCAGCAGCGCAATCGGGAACAGGAATCCGCCCAAGATGTAGACCGGGAACTCCATCGCGTTCTGCCAGGCCTGCACCGCCGGGTTCATGACGAAAATCGGGGCGATGACCAATCCAAAGGCAATAAAGGCAAAAATCGCCATCAGCAATGATCCCAGGAAAAGCAAGGGCTACTGGATGTTGAGCGAATAACCGAAAAAGACCGACGCCAGGCTATAGCCTATCACCATCGAGACCAACGACTCGACCACGTTCGCCAGGTTCTTGCCAAAGACGATCACCTCGAAGGGCATCGGTGCGCCGACCAGCGACTCGAGGGTGCCGATCCAGCGCTCGAGGTTGATACTGTTCCCGGAGATGAACAACAGGCTGGACCACAGCCCCGTCAACCCGGAACCGATCACCACAAACATGGCGTAGTCGCCGCCCTTGCCTCGCAACATCCACAGGCCAAGGACGGCCACCACCAACGGCTGGACGATGATGGTGAACAATACGAAGCCATCGACCAGTTGCATGCGCAAGGTCATCTCGGCCACCATCAGCACGGTACGCCAGTATTTCAGCAGATTTTTGAAGTTCATGAGCGACCTCCCACCAGGCGGACGTAGGCGTCTTCCAGCGTGGGCTCACGCACGATGACGCGCCCCACGCGCAAACCGTTCAGCGCGGAGAGAATATCGGAAACGGCCTCGGCCCCGCGTTGAGTCTGGATGAGCAACATCTGGCGCTGGTCGTTGTCCTCCACCGAGAGCGCATCCACAAAGGACAGGGCGCGCAGGCTCGACAGGTTCTCCTGCGGAATGCCAAAAGTTTCCACCTCGACGACGGATAAGTCGCTGACGTTTTTCTTCAGCGCCGTGGGCGTGTCCAGCGCGACGATACATCCGTGGTCGATGACGGCAATACGTTGACAAAGCGCATCGGCCTCGAACATGTAATGGGTGGTCAACAGAATGGTCTTCTTCTCGGACTGCAGGTCGCGGATCATCTGGCGGAAATCGCGCGCGCCAACCGGGTCGAGGCCGATGGTCGGCTCGTCCAGGAACAGAATTTTGGGGTCGTGCAGCAGAGTCCGCGCCACGTGCAAGCGCTGTTTCATCCCGCGTGAATAGCCTTCCACGCGCTCATCGCCGCGTCCGCCCAGGCCGACCAGATCAAGCAGGTAAGGGATGCGCTTACGCGCCAGCGCCGGCTCGACACCGTACAGGCTGGCAAAATAACGCAAGTTATCGTTGCCCGAAAGCCGCCAGTACAGGCCACGCTCTCCCCCAAAGATGAAACCAATATGCTTGCGCACTTCCGAGGCTTTCTTGACCACATCCAGGCCCAGAATGGTGGCCGTGCCGCCCGAAGGGATCAACAAGGTGGTCAGCATCTTGACCGTGGTGGTCTTGCCAGCCCCGTTGGGCCCGAGCAAACCGAACAGTTCGCCGGCCTGGATGGAGAAGGAAATATCTTCAACGGCCACGACTTCCTTCGTCGTACGCCGGATCACACCAGTTTTGGCTAGATAGACACGCCGTAAATTTTGGACTTCGATCGCGTCCATTCAAGTCTCCTCTGAAAACGTCTAAACATGTAACGGCGGTGGATTTATAGAACAATTGTACACAAAACAAACAGTTCCTGCAACTACCAATCGCTTGTTTTTTCTCATCTTTTCGGTTCTCGTGGTAAGGGGTAGATGCGCCCCCATAAATTCGCCCTATCCCACTGATTCCCAGAGAACCGACGTGTTTTCCTGATTCTACGCAAAAACAAGGTGCATACGCAGCAAGCTACACACAAGGGAGATAGCGTGCGGCCCAAATGGATTGAACATCAGGGCAAAAGGATCTTTTATCAGGATTTTTCTGGTCATAGCCTGCGGAATGCAGAGGCTGCCAAAGCAGAGCTGGCAGCCGTCCAGGAAATCGTTCTTAAGGAACCGGGGAACTCCGTGCTGGCCCTGGCCGACTTCACCAACACCCAGGTCGGCAAAGATCTGATGGACTTGATGGTCGTTGGTTCCAACCTCACGAAGGCACATATCAAGAAGACGGCCCCGTCCTGGGCGTAACCGGCACGAAACGCATCCTGGCCGACATGTTAATACGCATGACCAGCCAGCCTTTGTCCTTTTTCAACGATATCGAAAGCGCCAAAAACTGGCTTGTCTCTTGAGCCTCAACCGACAGCAAGGCCATGACCCGGATTGGGTCACGGCCTTTTTTTTACTGCCCATCGATGATTGTGTGTTAAACTATTCCATCGACAAGACAGAAATATTGGTTGGTGGAAAATATCGATTCCCTGGAAGGCGTCCTTTACAAGACAAAGATTCTGTCGTACCCCAATCGTTCAACGGGCGTTATACAAATTGCGTCTCGTCTCCCCTTTGTAAGACTGATCTTATTTTTGATCGAAAGAAGTCGGCTGACCAATGGCCATCAAACCGGTCATCCAAGCAATCCTTTTTCTGATTGGCATAGGCATCCTCGCGTGTATCTGGTTCGGAATCCGCGCCATTCGCTCCGGGCTAAAAATCACGCTTTTTCGCGTCCGGCAACAGCGCCTGATTTTCGGCTGGCGACTGATCGGGCTGGGGCTCCTGCTCACAATCGTCGGGTTCAGTCTGGCGCAGTACGGCCAGCCGCTGGCGGCGCGCGTCTTCCTACCCACGCCCACCGTTGCAGTGCCAACCCCGGTGCCCTCCCCCACAGACATTCCTACATCCACAGCCATTCTGCTTCCTACCCAGACGAATACACCGAACGGCACACTGACGCCAACCTTCACGCCTTCTCGCACGCCCACCTTCACACCAACTGACACAGCCACCCGCGCACCCACGCTCACGCTGACCCCCTCTCCGACCGTGACTTTCACCCGTGTCCCCAGCCCAACCCTTTCACCCAGTCCGACCAACACGCGCGCACCGACAGCCACTCATCTCGTCCAGTTTCAGAGCACCCGCGCGCCCACATACACCTCCACACCGACTCGGACAGAGACCTTAACCCCAACGATCACTCCGATACCCACAGACACCCCAACTGTGACGGATACACCCTCTCCCACACGGACGCTTACGCCCACATCCACCCCTACAAAGACCTTCACACCCAGCCAGACCCCAACGCCGATTTCCACTTCGACGATTCCTGCCGACCTCACACCCCTACCGACGTATCCGATCACGCCCAGGCCTTTCGCCAGCCCCGGTCGTCCCTGACCCTCACAAAAGAGAACCATCAAAAATCAGCGAGATAAAACAGATTTGTAAGACGCGTTAAGTTGTATACTTGCAGCCACTCGGCTGTAAAAGCCATCATCTGCACGGAGAAAGAGAGAACCCATAATGCCAACGAGAAAGCGCAACAGACGAAGCAACCGGAATACCCAACAACGCCCCAAACTCGACACCATCCAGATTGCCGCACTGGCCGTCATCGCGATTATCGTGGTCATTGTCGTCGTGGTCATCGTCCAGGGCCAATCGGCGGCGACGAACACGCCCCAGGCAACACTCCAGCCTACCAGCGGACCGCTTGCCACACAGGCACCGCTGGCCGCTTCCGGGCAAAACGCCTCGCTAACGGCCACCCCGCCCTTGGTCAGTACCAAGACCTACGCTTACGCTCCCCCCATGCTGATCGACGTCAGCAAACAATACTCTGCCACGGTCACCATGGCCAAAGGCGGACAGTTCGTCATCCAGCTCTTCCCGGATAAGGCCCCCATCACGGTCAACAGTTTCGTCTTCCTGGCCCGCCAGAAATTCTACGACGGCACCACCTTCCACCGTGTATTGGAGGGATTCATGGCGCAAGGCGGCGATCCCACCGGCACCGGGTCAGGCGGACCCGGCTACCAGTTCGTCAACGAAAAGAACGATCTTAAATTCGACAAAGCGGGAGTCGTGGCAATGGCCAACGCCGGGCCGGATACCAACGGCAGTCAGTTTTTCATCACCTTCGGCCCCACGAGCCTGTCGGAAAACGACTATACGATCTTCGGGCAGGTCATCAGCGGCATGGACGTGGTCAACGGCATCACCCGCCGCGACCCAAGCACGAACCCCACTTTTACCGGCGACGCTATCAAGACCATAACAATCAGCGAGAAATAGGAATGGAATAGATTTAGTGTGGGTGTAGGCGGCACGAAGCACTGCCTACACCCACACGCAACTCCCAGCCTCATACTACAGCCAATCAAAAAGCGCTCCGCAGAGTACGTAAGATTTTCACCAATCTTCTGTTTCGCTGTGGGGCGCTTCTTGTGTTAACGATGAATGGAAAGAGAGCGATTTACTCGTTCGGGCGCAAGCGCGAGGCTAATTCGCGCAACTGCATCGGGCTGATCGGTTTGAGCAAAACGATGTCGGCGACATCCCACAGGGTGTTCGCCTGACGTTCGTCGGCAGTGGCAACAATCACCTTGGCTTTGGATAAGCGTTGGTCAGCGCGAATATGCGCCAAGACATCCTGTCCCGAAGTACCCGGCAAGTGCAGGTCCAATACGATCAGGGCTGGCTCCACCTGCGCAAGGCGGACCAGGGCAGCCCCGCCATCGGTGACAGCTTCGGTCTCGAAATCATTTTGCAGAGTGACCGAGAAAATCTGGCTAAGTCGTGGGTCATCTTCCACGATCAACGCGATCGGCCTGTTGGTCATACTGGTTTCCGTTTTCAATTGAATACGGCGTGAGAACCGGGAATGTTCAAGCGGGCGACAATTTCCAACAAACGCGCAATGCTAACGGGTTTTAAGAGAACAAAATCTGCCTGGCTTTCCATCGATTTCGCTAAGAATATATCGGCAGTCACCACCACAACAGGAATGCCTTTCGAGTGATCGTCGGACCGGAGTTGATGCAAGATGTCAGTGCCGGAGGCGTAGGGCAGATGAAGGTCCAGGATCACAAGATCGGGCTTATGCTTCGACAGAAAGGTCGTCCATCGGTTTCCATCGGCATCGAGGCTCGTTTCGAACCCGGCCTGCCGCAAGGCAGTCTCGAAGATCGCGCCCAATTTCGGGTCGTCTTCGACAATGAGGGCAAAGGGCTCAGACATTCTTTTTCTCCAATTCCTTGATGATGGGCAGGCAAATCGTGAAGGTACTGCCGCGACCGACCTCACTCTCCAACGTAATCTGGCCTTCCATTAGTTCGACCAGTTGCTTGGTAATCGATAATCCCAGGCCGGTGCCGCGGTTTTCACGGGTGATGGAATTATCGACCTGACGGAAAGGCTCAAAGATGTAGGCGCGGGCCTCTTCGGGGATGCCGGTGCCGGTATCCGCCACTTGTATGCTCCAATGCTCCGAGTCGGGGGCATACAAACTGACACGTACCTGGCCGTCCTTGGTGAACTTGATGGAATTTCCCACCAGGTTGATAAGGATTTGCTGCAAACGACGTTCGTCGCCCCAAATGGTCTCTGGTAACTCAGGCGCGATGGATGCTTCCAACAGAAGGCCTTTGTTCCGGGTGACGACGGAGAGCTTGTCTTCCACCTGCTCCAGCAACTTGGTCGGAGAGAACGGCTCCAGGTGCAAACTGATCGATTTTGCTTCGATCTGGGCCTCGTCCAGCAGTTCGCTGACCATGGTCGTCAGATAATTGGTGCTATCGACGACCTGGGCAGTAACATCCTTCTGTTCCGCAGTGAGCCTGCCAAACGCGCCGTCACGCAATAATTCGGCGTACCCCAGGATGCCGCCCAGCGGGGTGCGTAGTTCATGACTCACCTTGGCCAATAGCTGGCTTTTCAAACGACTGGCTTCGAGTGCCTGGTCGCGGGCAATCGCCAGCGCCTCCTGCGCCCGCTTAATATCGGTAATATCGCGCGCCACGGCCTGGAATCCAACGACCTTCTCCCCTTCCATGATAAGTTGAACATTCTGACCAAGCCAGATTTCGTGGCCGTTGGCCCCCAACGCGGTAAACTCGAAATAGGTGCTTGGCGCTTGCGAGAAGAACTGGTGTTCGTAAAAGCGTTTCAACTTATGACGAAAGTCCGGCGAGGCCAGTTCGAGGTAATGCTTCCCCAAGATGTGCGAAGCGTTGTCGAACCCCATGATGCGCACACCGGGCGGATTGATGTAAGTGAAGTAGCCATTGGCATCGGTGCGGTAGATGACGTCGCTGGCATTTTCGACGATCTGGCGGTAGCGGGCTTCGCTCTCCTGAAGGCGCGCTTCGGCGCGGGTGCGTTCGGCGAGCTCCTGCAAAGCCGAGTGGTACAGATTGGCGTTATCGATGACCAAGGCAACCAGGCGGGCAAATAATATGCCACTTTCGATCTGTTCGACGGTAAAAGGATAGTCCGGCTTGGAACGCCCTATCGCCAGAATGCCGACGCATTGATCGCCGGCCAGCACCGGGAAATCGATAACGGCGTGCATGGGTGTCTGGTCGTAAATTTTTCGGTGCCGGGGCCAGGAGGCGTAATCTTCGAGGACCGCAGGCTTTCCGGTGTCGAAGGCCTGCCAGGCCAACTCGCCTTCGCTGCGTCGCACCCGGTCGTCCTTCAAGAAGGGCTGGTTCCCGGTGACGGCGTGCACAGCCAGTTCGTCATCTTCCACAAGCATGATCTCGCCATAGGGCGCATCCAGCAAGACGACCGCACGGTCCACGACCGTCTGGAGCAAATCGTTCAGCTCACGACGGTTCAACAAGTCCAGCGTAAACTCATGCAGGACGGACAGATATTCGTTTTGCCGCTTGAGTTGTTCCTGAATTCGCCGTCGCTCGGTAATATCTTCCTTGAGTGCGATGTAGTGGGTGACGGTTCCGTTTGCATCGGCGACCGGGGAAATGGAAGCAAACTCCCAGTAGAGATCCCCATTCTTTTTGCGATTGCAAAGCTCACCGTGCCACTCATGTCCCGAAACGATAGTCGCCCAAAGTTCACGATGAACTTCGGGCGGCGTGTTCCCGCTTTTGAGTATCCGCGGATTCTTTCCAAGCACTTCCTCGGCGGAATACCCCGTGACCTGCGTAAATTTGGGGTTCACGTATTCGATATCGCCCAGCGTGTCTGTAATGACAATGGAAGTGGGGCTTGATTCGACAGCGCGGGAAAGCTGGCGGACCTGCCGGTCGACTAGCCTTTGTTCGATCAAGTGACCGAAGGTATTTCCCACCACCGAGACCAGTTCCGCGTCTTACGGACGTGCCGGGTTGCGCGGTTATATGCTGTCACAGACCAGTTAGCCACTCGCCCGGTGGGCGGTCCAGAGGGGGGTGGCGGCTATCCAG
>JBJKRF010000029.1:0-14524 GCA_046704785.1 Anaerolineales bacterium
ACTCGTGCCGCAACTTTATGAAAGTGGAGAGCGCAAGACTTGTTTTTCAGAGAAGAAATTCAGAATGCAACCCTACAACTTAAGGAAGTTGCGGTACTAGGGTGGTCTGAAGATTTGATGGAGAGGAAATTAATTTTGAAGGATTGCTCATCAGGAGAAATTATGCTGGTAGAGAAATACCCGGACGAAGTCAAAGCCATTTTTGCAAAATATCCTGCCGAACACAAACGTTCGGCGATCATGCCGCTACTGTACCTGATTCAACGCGAAGAGGGCTACATCCAAAAAGAAGCGATGCAGGAGGTTGCCGACCTGCTTGAGATCGACGTGACCGAAGTCGCTTCGATCGTCGGTTTCTATACGCTCTTTCACGATGAAAAGGAAGGCAAATACCGTATGCAGGTCTGCAATGACCTGCCTTGCGCCCTGCGCGGCGCGGACGAGTTCCTGGGGGCGTTGTGCGACAAACTGGGCATCCGGGTTGGCGAGACAACGCCCGATGGCTTGGTAACGCTCGAAGCGGTCATGTGCTTGGCCGCCTGCGACCGAGCGCCGATGTTCCAGTTGCAGAGCAGCGACAACCTGACGTACCACGAGAATATGACCGTCGACAAGACGATGGAACTGATCGAGGCCCTGAAAAAGGGCGGCAAGGAAGTCGAATAATGGCCTACATTCTCTATCGTCATCGCGATATTCCCAATCTGCGCACCTTCGACGTATATAAGCAGAACGGCGGTTTTGAAAGTTTCAAGAAAGCCGTGACCTCCATGCAGCCCCAACAGGTGATCGACGAGGTCAAGAACTCCGGGCTGCGCGGACGCGGTGGCGCGGGTTTTCCCACCGGTGTGAAATGGTCTTTCATCCCCAAAGGTATCTTCCCCACGTACGTTGTTGCCAATGCCGACGAGTCGGAGCCGGGCACTTTCAAAGACCGTGAAATCCTGGAGGGCAACCCCTTCCAGTTCCTGGAAGGGCTGGCGATTGCCTGCTACGCCATCCAGTCCAGCGCGGGATATATCTATTTGCGCGGCGAGTTCAAACAGATTGCCGACCATCTCGAAGCCTGTGTACAGCAGATGGAGAAAGCCGGCTTGTTGGGAGAACAGCTCTTTGGCACGGAATATGCGCTGCGGCTTCATATCCACCTTGGGGCGGGCGCTTACATCTGCGGCGAGGAGACTGCCCTGCTGGACTCGCTGGAAGGCAGACGCGGCCAACCGCGCGTCCGTCCGCCGTTTCCGGCGGTTGCCGGGTTGTACAGCAAACCGACGGTGGTCAACAACGTCGAGACGCTGACCAACGTCCCGATGATCCTCGAAAAAGGGGCAGCCTGGCACAAATCCATTGGAACGGAAAAAAGCCCCGGGGTGAAGATTTTCTCCCTGTCTGGGAACGTGAACAAGCCGGGGAACTATGAACTGCCGTTGGGAACGTCCTTCCGCGATCTGATCTTTACACACGGCGGCGGCGTTCCGGACGGGCACAACGTCAAGGCGATTATGCCGGCAGGCGCTTCATCGTCGATCATCCGCGTGGACGATGAAGTCTTCGACAAGGTCATGGACACGCCCATGGATTACGAAAACGTCCAGAGCGTCGGCTCGATTCTCGGTTCGGCCTCGGTTATCATTATCGACGACACCCACAGCATGGACTGGGTCATCAACAAGACGGTGCATTTCTTCGAGCACGAGTCGTGCGGCAAATGCACGCCCTGCCGCGACGGCACGTATTGGATGCAGCACCTTGTTGACCGCATTCACGGCGGGGAATACGAGCAGGACGATTTGCTGCTGTTGAAAAATGTGGCGACGCAGATCAACGGAAAGTGTCTGTGCGCCTTGGGCGATTTCTCGACCATGGCGGTCTCGACCGCCCTTGAACGGTTCCCCGAAGATTTTAGAGTAAAGGTGAAGGCTTAGCGATATGGCGAAAATGGTCAACCTCACCATCGATGGTATCCAAGCAAGCGTCCCGGAGGGGACCAGCGTTGTTGATGCGGCCAAGACGGTCGGCATCGACATCCCCGTTTTCTGCTACCACCCCAAGATGGAAGCGGTGGGAATGTGCCGCCAGTGCCTGGTCGAAATCGGACGTCCGATGATCGACCGCGCTACGCGGCAGCCCGTGCTGAATGAAGATGGCACACCCAAACTGCAATTCATGCCCAAACTCGAGACGTCCTGCACCAATACCGTCTCGGAAGGCATGGTCGTGCTGACCAGTTCCGAAAAAGCCAAGGCGGGGCAGAAAGAAATCCTCGAGATGTTGCTCACCTCGCACCCGCTCGATTGCCCGGTTTGCGACAAAGGCGGGGAATGCCCGCTGCAGAACCTGACCATGGCGCACGGCCCCGACCATACGCGCTTCCTGTACGATGAGAAACAACACCTTCAAAAGCACGTGCCGCTGGGCGACCTGATTTTCCTCGACCGTGAACGCTGCATCCAATGCGCGCGCTGCATTCGCTTCCAGGACGACATCGCCGGCGACTCCGTGCTGGGTTTCTACAATCGCGGTCGCGCCACCGACGTGGTCACTTTCAGCGACCCCGGCTTCGACTCGGTTTTCTCTGGCAACACCACCGACATTTGCCCCGTGGGAGCGCTCACCACGGCAGACTTCCGATTCGGCGCGCGCGCCTGGGAACTCAGGCCGGCGGCCTCGGTCTGCAACCAGTGCCCGGTTGGCTGCAACATCACCTTCAGCGTGCGGCGCGAGGCCAAGTCGGCGGGCGGATACGTCATCAAGCGCGTCATGCCGCGGCAGAACGAACAGGTGAACGAAATCTGGATTTGCGACAAAGGCCGTTTTGCCGGGTATCACTTTGCCGAAGACGAATCCCGTCTGGCGCTGGACCCGGCGACGTTCGACTCCACCCTCAGCCGCGCTGCCGAACAACTGGCCGCTGCCACACCTGCCCTGGCGGGCGGCGCCAGGGAATCGGAGGTGGTCATCCTGGCTGGTGGGCGACTTGCGAACGAAGACCTCTTCAACCTGAAGAAACTGGCCGCGGGCCTGGGCGCAAAAGCCTATCTCTACACTCAGATGGGCGGCGGCGACCTGGTCTCTGCCTATGGCCTGACGGAAGGCTCGAACCTGTCCAGCCTGGGTGAAGGCGACACCATCCTGGTGGTTGCCTCCGACTTGTACAACGAAGCACCGCTCTGGCACCTGCGCCTGAAAGCGGCCGCCAAACGCGGTGTAACCCTGATCGTTGCAACGGGACGTCCCACCAAGCTGGACGAATTTGCCAGCTTTGTGGTGCGTTATGCCTACGGCGACGAGGTCGAGACCGTCGAGGGCCTGGCCAAGAAAGACAAGCTTGGTGAAGCGCTCACAGATGCCAACAACCTGGTGGTCTTCTTTGGCGCGGACGGCCTGGGGCTGGACGGCACCTCGGCGCTGGCTGCCGCCTGCGCCGAACTGGTCAAATCGCCGCGCGCCGGAAAAGCCAATAACGGCCTGGTGGGCGTTTGGTCGACGCCCAATGCCCAGGGCGCTTGGGAGATGGGCTTCCGCCCGCTTCCGTCGGACAGCCTGGCCGATACGTTGAAAGGCAAGACGGTCTATATCCTGGCTGCCGACCCGGCGGGCGACGACCCGGCGCTGGCGGAAGCCTTGAAAGCGGCCAAGACTGTCATCGTGCAGGATGTCTTGCCAACGGCGACCACGGCCCTGGCCGAGTTCGTGCTGCCCGCTGCGGCATATACCGAGCGCGAAGGGACGTACACTTCCGGTGAGCGACGTGTGCAGCGTTTCTATCCGGCCATCCCGGTGCACCCCGGCACCAAAGCCGATTTTGCCATCGTGGCCGAGATCGCCAAAAAATGTGGCGTCGAACTCGAAGGTCGTTCGGCCTTGTTGGTCATGAACCGGATCGCTGCCGAAGAGAAGCTGTTTGCGGGCGTGACCTACGCCAACCTGGCCGAAGTCGGTGAGCAATGGCCGCTGGTAGGCCGCGCCGATCTGTATTACGGCGGCACCTCCTATGAGAATACACAGGGTCTGGGCCGGCACCTGGCCTCCGGAACGCTCCCCGCCGGGGCAGGTTCCAAAGGACAAGGCAAAGCGCTGCGGCCCAAAGAAGGGACGTTGCTTGCGGTGCCGGTGACAAAGCTGTACGACCGGGGAACGACGGTTGCTCCGGCGAAATTATTGGCGAGCCATATCGGCGAGGCGTTCGTGGCGCTGAATCCGCTGACCGCCGAGAAACTCGGCGTCCATAACGGCGAACCGGCCAGGGTGAGCCTGAACGGTTCACAGGCCGAGCTTCAGGTTCGGGTGGACGAGTCCGTGGCTGCCGGTGTGGCACTGATCCCACGCAGTATGGGCGTCGCCATCTGGCAACCAACACCGGTTGAAGTCATCGCTGCCGAGAAGGCCTAAGGAGTAGTCTGTATGGATTGGGCTTTATTTCTGGAATGGTTCATCAAATCGGTCGTGTTGGTGTTGGTGTTGCTGACCGGCTTCGCTTATCTGACGCTTTATGAGCGCAAGGTGCTCGCCTGGATGCAGGTGCGCGTCGGGCCAAATCGCACCGGGCCGTGGGGCCTCTTGCAGCCGGCGGCGGATGCCGTCAAGCTGATTTTTAAAGAGGAAATAGTTCCTGATAAGGCGGAGAAGGTGCTCTTCATTCTGGCTCCAATTTTGACGGTTGTTCCGGCGATCATCATTACTGCTACGATCCCGTGGGGGCCAGATATTCCGAATGTCTTTGGCCGCGTGATCCACCTGTATATTGCAGATATCAACGTTGGTGTGCTGTATATTATGGCCATCGCGTCGATTGCGGTCTACGGGGTGGTTCTGGCGGGTTGGTCGAGCGATAACAAATATGCCATGATGGGCGGGCTGCGTTCGACGGCGCAAATGGTCAGTTATGAGTTGGCGTTGGGGCTGTCGTTTGTGGCCGTCATCCTGTTGGCCGGCTCGATGAATTTGAACACCATTGTCGATGCGCAGAAGAACGTGTGGTTCGTCGTTTTGCAACCGGTCAGTTGCGTGATCTTCCTGATCGCCACGCTGGCCGAGGTCAACCGGGCGCCGTTCGATATGCCCGAGGCCGAGCAGGAGTTGACCGCCGGATACCACACGGAATATTCCGGCATGAAGTTCGCGCTGTTCTTCATGGCCGAATATACCAAGATGATCGCCATTTCTGCCATTGCGGCCACCTTGTTCTTTGGGGGGTATCGTGAGCCGTGGTTCCTGAAAGATACCTTCTTGAGCGTCAACTATACCTGGACGTTGGGCTCGTTCCAGATTCAGAACTGGTTCCTCGGCCCGCTTTACATGTTGATCAAAATTGCAATTCTCCTGTTTGTAATGATTTGGGTGCGGGCCACCCTGCCGCGCATCCGTTACGACCGCTTGATGGCTTTTGGCTGGAAGGTGTTGTTGCCGCTCTCACTGGCCCTGGTGTTCATCACCGCCCTGGGAATTGCAGTCAACGCCTGGTGGTTGATCCCCATCCTCTCTTTGATTGTCGGATACTTTGCTACGCTAATGGTAGATCGTTCATTGAGGAGGAAAATGTATGCTTAAGGAAATTGCGCGTGGTCACCTTACCACGCTGAAAGAGATGTTCTCGAAAAAGGTGACGATTCAGTACCCGGAGCAAAAGCGCCCGGTGCGACCGCGTTTTCGTGGCCGCCACATTTTGAAGCGTTATGACAACGGGCTGGAGAAATGTATCGGGTGTTCGTTATGTGCGGCGGCTTGCCCGTCGGATGCGATCTTCGTCGAGGCTTCGGAAAATACCGACGAGGTGCGCTATTCTCCTGGCGAGCGCTATGCCAGCACCTACGAGATCAATATGCTGCGCTGCATTTACTGCGGCTTCTGTGAGGATGCCTGCCCGACCGAAGCCATCGTGATGGGCGACAATTACGAATTGACGTTCACGGCTCGCCGCAGCGCCATCTACACCAAAGAGATGCTCCTGGAACCGGTCCAACAGGAAGGCCAACTTACGCCCCAGAAGACCGAACCCGGCGAATTTACGCGCTCGGTGCCCGAAATGAAAAACCCGACCGATTAGGTGGCCCATGAATTTTGAGTTTGTGCTCTTTCTCCTCCTGGCGCTGGTTGCCATCCTCACGGCGGTGGGGATGCTGGCCAGCAAGAACGCCGTTTACGCGGCGTTGAACCTGATATTGAATTTTGCTACGGTAGCGGTCCTGTACCTTTTATTGGGCTCGCCGTTCATCGCGCTCGCGCAGGTGACTGTGTACGCAGGCGCGATCATGGTGTTGTTCCTGTTCGTCATCATGTTGCTGGGCGTGGAGCAGATCAGCGCCGAGTTGCACTGGAAGAACCTGTGGCCGGCCATTGTACTGGCGGTCATCCTGCTGGGCGAAACGGTGTACCTGTTGTTCCAAAAGCTGGCGGCAAGCGGGCTGGTGCTCGATTCGACGGCGGGTTCCGGGTTGGCTGACCCTTCGACGCTGGCCTCGAATCTTTTCCAAGGGTACCTGCTGCCGTTCGAGGTCACTTCCATTTTGCTGTTGGTGGCGATGGTGGGCGCCATTGTGTTGACGAAAAAAGAGAAAGGAACGCGGAAGTAAGCCGCCTGGGAAGCGCATGATACCACTCAACTATTACCTGGCACTTTCTGCGATTTTGTTCATCCTCGGCGCGTTGGGCGTTTTGATTCGCCGCAACCCGCTGGTGATTTTCATGTCCATCGAGTTGATGCTCAACGCTGCCAACCTGAGCTTTGTCGCTTTTGCCCGCCAATTTCAAACCTACGATGGGCAGATTTTTGTCTTCTTCGTGATGACGGTGGCAGCGGCGGAAGTGGCGGTTGGCCTGGCGCTGATCGTGAACATCTTCCGCTCGAAACAGAGCATCGATGTCGATCAAATGAACAGCCTGAAGGGATAAGGCCGCATGAACGAAACCGCTCAACAACTTTTCCAACTCGCGCCCTGGATCGTTTTCTTCCCGGTGATCGGGTTGTTGATCAACCTGGCCGTCGGGTCGAAGCTGGGAGAAAAGGGCATCGGTCTGGTCGCCAGCCTGGCGGCGGGACTGGCCTTTGTGGTCGCGCTGCTACAGGTCTACGGGTTGATCCTCTACCCCCAGGGCGGCTACAGTTCTCTTGCGACGTGGATCCAGGTGGGGACGTTACAACTCGACTGGGCCTTCCGCGTCGATACGCTCTCGGTGACGATGATGCTGGTCGTCTCCGGGGTGGGAACGCTGATTCACATCTACGCGATTGGGTACATGCACGAGGATGTGCGTTACAAAAACGATGAAGGTCGCTTCCGCCGTTTCTTCGTCTACCTGAACCTGTTCATCGCTGCCATGATGATCCTGGTCAGCGGCAATTCGTACCTGATGTTGTTCGTCGGCTGGGAAGGCGTGGGATTGTGTTCCTTCCTGCTGATTGGTTTCTGGTATGAGATGGATACGCTCGGACGGCCCTCTTCTGCGAATGCGAACGCGGCCAAGAAGGCTTTCGTTGCCAACCGCATCGGCGACTTTGGCTTGTTGATCGCCATGTTCCTGATTTTCTGGAATTTCGGCAGCCTGAATTTCGACAAGGTGTTTCCTCAAGCGGCCAGCGTCGCGGCTTCGAACCCGTGGTTGATCGTCGCGATTACGCTCTTCATGTTGCTTGGCGTAGCCGGGAAGTCGGCGCAGATTCCCTTGTACGTCTGGCTGCCAGACGCGATGGCCGGCCCGACGCCGGTTTCCGCGCTGATCCATGCGGCCACGATGGTGACGGCGGGCGTCTACTTGATCACACGTTCCGCGCCGTTGTACGCACAGAGCTATGACGCGCAATATATCGTCGCCACGGTCGGCGGGGTAACGGCCCTCTTTGCGGCCACGGTTGCCATGGCGCAGTACGACATCAAAAAGGTGCTGGCTTATTCGACCATCAGCCAGTTGGGGTACATGGTGGCGGCGGTGGGCATGGGGGCTTATGCTGCGGGGATGTTCCACCTGATTACGCATGCCTTCTTCAAGGCGCTGCTCTTCCTGGGTGCGGGTTCCGTCATCCTGGGCATGGAGCGCGGGCACCACCATCTGGCGCATCACAAAGAACACGGCGCTCACGCCGAGGAAGTCTTCGACCCAGGCGACATGCGCAACATGGGTGGCCTGCGGAAGAGGATGCCGGTGACGTTCTGGGTGTACGTGGTGGCGGCGCTGGCTCTGGCCGGCGTGGTGCCGTTTGCGGGCTTCTGGTCGAAAGACGAGATTCTGGCGGAGGCTTTCAATATTTTTCCCCACGTTTACTGGCTGTTGGCAATTGCCGCTTTCCTGACGGCTTTCTACATGGGACGTCAGGTCTGGATGGTCTTCCTCGGATCGCCGCGCACCGAAGTGGCAGATCACGCCGAGGAGAGTCCAGCGGTCATCACCGTCCCGTTGATTATTTTGGCGCTGCTTTCGCTCTTCGGTGGGGCGTTGAACTTCCCCGGTATCGATAGCCTGACGAACTGGCTCAAACAAACCCAGACGCTGCAATTCATCGAGGCGGGCCAGTTCAATCTGGTGGTGGCGCTCAGTTCCACTGTGTTGGCGCTATCGGCCATCGCCGTAGCCTGGTACTTCTACGGGCGCAAGTCGCTGGCGACGGGTGAGCCCGATCCGCTGCGTAAGTGGCTGGGGCCGGCCTTTTACGGTATGGAGAACAAGTGGTTCATCGACGAAGCTTACCAGTTCGTCTTCGTCAATGGCTACATCGCGCTGGCGCGCTTCTTCGCCCAGACCATCGATTGGGATTTCTGGCACGACTGGGTGCATGAATCGGTTCTGGCGCGCGGTTTCCGTGGATTGGCGCGCTTCCTGGCCGACCCGGTCGATATGGGCGGCATCGACCGCATCGCCAACGGGCTGGCCGACCTGACCAAGGCTTCTGCAAATTCCCTGCGCAAAATCCAGACCGGATTCGTGCGCAGTTACGCCCTATCGGTTTTATTGGGCGTGGTAGCTATTCTAGGCTACTTACTCTTGAAATAATGGCTGAGAGGACGGACTATGAACTTTTTCTTTGAACCCCTCACTCTGGTGACTTTCTTCCCGCTTCTCGGCGTTCTGGTGCTCCTTTTTATCAAATCCGAGTCCAAGAACGCGCTGCGCTGGACGGCGCTGGTCACTTCGTTGCTCACCTTTGTCATTTCGTTATGGGTTCTGACGCAGTTCAACGCGTCTAACCCGGACTTGCAAATGGTGGTCAACGTAAACTGGATTACCGTCGCGGGATGGAACATCCAATATCACCTGGGCGTGGATGGCTTGAGCATCCTGCTGCTGCTGTTGACCACATTCCTGAGCCCCATCTCGATCCTCTCGACCTGGACGGCTGTGGAAGACCGCGTGAAGGATTTCATGCTCTTCTTCCTGTTGCTGGAAGTCGGTATGGTCGGCGTTTTCCTGGCACAGGATTTGTTCCTGTTCTACATCTTCTGGGAATTTACGCTCGTCCCGATGTATTTCCTGATCGGTATTTGGGGCGGCCCGCGCCGGCTGTACGCGTCGATCAAGTTCTTCCTGTACACCATGGCCGGTTCCATCTTGATGCTGTTGGCCATTCTGTGGCTGGGTATCAATCAGGGCACTTTTTCCCTGCCAGATTTGATCGCCAAGGGCGGCATCGACCCGAACACGCAACTCTGGCTGTTCATCGCTTTTGCGGCAGCCTTCGCGATCAAGGTGCCGATGTGGCCGCTGCACTCCTGGCTGCCGGATGCGCACGTGGAAGCGCCCACGGCGGGGTCCGTCATCCTGGCGGGCGTCTTGCTGAAGATGGGAACTTACGGTTTCTTGCGTTTCAACTTGGGATTGTTCCCCGAAGCATCCGTCCAGGCCGCGCCAGTGATCGCTGTGCTGGCGGTGATCGGAATCTTATACGGGGCCATTGTCTCCTACTCGCAGAGAGACATCAAGAAATTGGTCGCCTATTCCTCGGTGAGCCACTTGGGCTTTGTGATGCTTGGTCTATTTGCGCTGAATCCGCAGGGCGTCTCCGGTGCGATCTTGCAGATGATCAACCACGGCCTGAGCACGGGCGCGTTGTTCTTGCTGGTCGGCATGGTCTATGAGCAAACGCATACCCGCGAGTTCAGCGTTTACGGTGGCTTGTGGAAGGTCATGCCGGTGTTCGGGGCGCTGACCTTGATCGTCTCGCTGTCTTCGATGGGGCTGCCGGGGCTGAACGGCTTCGTCGGCGAGTTCACCATCCTGTTGGGTGCGTTCGGTTCGACGGCCTACCATTCCTTCTGGTATGCAGCCCTTTCGGCGGTGGGCGTCATCCTGGCGGCGATTTACATCCTGTATATGTTCCAGAAAATATTCCTGGGCCCCGAAGGATCGATTGTCGAGGAGGTCAAGCAGCACGGGCACGCGCTGCGCGACCTGAACTGGCGCGAGATTGCGACCATCGTCCCGCTGCTGATTTTCATCTTCTGGATTGGTCTCTACCCGGCGCCTTTCTTCAACCTGATGGCGCCGGCAGTGAACAAACTGCTGACCCCCTTCCAGGCCATCTTGATGGCAGCGCACTAGGCCGAGGCGAGTGATGACGCAAGCCGATTTCTCCATTATTTTGCCAATCGCTTTGCTGACAGTCTGGGCCTGCGCCCTGCTGATCGTGGACCTGTTCATCCCGAAGGAGCGCAAATACCTGACGGCGCTGCTCGCTGCAGCGGGCTTGGCGTTGACGATCGGCTTGAGCCTGATGCAGGGCGGTAACCAGGCGGTCGGGTTTAATGGCCTGATCGTTCAGGATGGGTTTTCCACCTTCCTGAATGTCCTGTTCCTGCTCTCCGGTTTGCTCGGTATTTCCCTGGCTTACAGTTACCTGCGCCGTATGGGGCTCGAACGCGGCGAATACTATGTGATCCTGCTCTTCAGCGTGATTGGGATGATGTTGATGTCTCAAGCCGCCGACCTGATCGTGGTCTTCCTGGCGCTCGAACTGCTCTCCATCCCGCTCTACGTCCTGTCGGCTTCGGCCTACCCGAAAACGGAGTCGGAAGAAGCCGGGTTGAAGTATTTCTTGTTGGGCGCGTTTGCCACCGGTTTTGTGGTCTACGGAATCGCCCTGACCTTCGGCGCCACCGGTTCGACCTCGATTGCCAAGATCGTTGCAGCGGTTTCCGCGGGCAGCGCCGATATGCCCCTGCTAAGCGTGGGGGCGGCCCTGATTTTGGTCGGTTTTGGTTTCAAGGTCGCGGCGGTACCCTTCCACATGTGGACGCCGGACGTGTACCAGGGCGCACCGACTTCCGTCACGGCTTTCATGGCGGCGGGCGCCAAAGCAGCCGGTTTTGCCGCGTTGCTGCGCTTCTTCGTGACGGCTTTTCCCTCGCTGGCAACAGACCTGACACCCATTCTGTGGGCGCTGGCCGCGCTGACGATGATTCTCGGAAACGTGGTTGCCATTGCCCAGACGGATATCAAACGCATGCTGGCTTATTCGAGCATCGGCCAGGCGGGCTACATTCTGATGGCCTTCGTGCCTTTCGCCAATCCGGATGTGCGCGCGGTGTCTGTTGCGGCGGGGTTGTTCTATCTCGTCGCGTACACGCTCACCAGCTTCGGGGCGTGGGGTGTGGTCATCGCGTTGGAAAAGGCCGAAGGGAAGGGTCTGGCCATCGACGACTATGCCGGCCTCAGTCGGAAATATCCGTTGCTGGCAGCGGCCATGGCAATCTTCATGCTCTCTTTCACCGGTCTCCCGCCGACGTTGGGATTGGTGGGGAAGTTCTATCTGTTCCGCGCTGCCGTGGCGGGCGGTTTTTACGGGCTGGCCGTCATCGGCGTGCTCACTTCACTGATCTCGGCTTTCTACTACCTGCGCGTGGTCTTCACCATGTACATGAAAGATGGCGAACCGCAGGTGACCCGTGAAGGTTGGCTGAATTTTACGGTCGCGCTCACGGCAGCGGCGACCGTGGTTGTGAGTCTGGTGCCTGCGCCCCTGTTTGCCTGGGCCTCGCAGGCCGTGCTGAAGCTGTTTTAATCCATCCAAACGGTAGACAAAAAGCGGGACGGCGTGTTATCGCCATCCCGCTTTGGCTTTTTAAATCCTGCCTATTGCACGGGGACGGTGTATGTCAGGTAGATCCAGCGGTTGTCGCCGATCTGGCCCCAGCCGTTCAACTCGCTGGTCACCTGTACGACCTGGTCTTTGGTCAGGCTGCCCACGACAGCGTTGCTCAGGCCTGGCCCCGAACGGACGTTCAGCGCCGGGATGGTGACGCGCACCTGCCGGACGAGACTCACGCCGATTCCGCCGACCGGCACGATGGCCGAACGGGTGGGGTTGGGAAAACTGGGGTCGCTGCCCACCTGCGTCCAGGCCTGCCAGAAGATGTCCAGCGGATAGGCGTGCGCCGCGCCGTTGGCGGGGTCGGTATATAATGGATCGTGGAGGTAGATGTATTTCAGGTCGACGCCAACGGCGACGGCGAAATGCGGCCCCTGGAAGGTCTTCTCGGTCAGCCCGGCTTCTTCGAGCACTTTATAGCGCAGCAGCACGATCAGCGGCTTGTTGGCAGCCAGGTAGGTGAACAGGTCTTGCAGCGACAGGTTGGCCTTGAAGTCGGTCAGCAAGCCCAGGCTGCCCATCGCATTGGTGATTTGTGCGACGCTCAAGAAGGGGTCGCCGGTGATGTTGAATTTGGAATAGAACTCGTCGGGCGTGATCGCCAGGTTCAGGTACGCGCCCAACAGCATGACGGCGCTGGCTGCGCCGCAGTCGTTTTGGTGGGCGCTGGCGTCCGCGGCCAACTGCGAGGCGTACGGGACGGGCAGCAGAACGACCGGTTTGAAAGGCGTGCTCCAGGTGTATTCCTGGACGGCGTTCGTATCCAGGTTTTTCACGCGGTAATGCTGCGGTGTGACGAGTGGTGTAGCAGGCGGGGTTGTATTGCCGGAGGTGTCGCCGCTTGTGGAGGTGTCTCCCGTTGTGGACGGCGGGGTGGTGGTCGTAGGGCTGCTGTCAGTGGAGGTGCTTCCCGTCGAAGCGGATGTCGACGTGGCGTCCGGCATGGGCGGGCGTACCCCGTTTTTGGCGTCTTGAATGGTCATTCCTGTGACCTCGGTGTGCAGTGGGTCCCAGCCGACGTGAACTTTGGCGCTCCAGTTCTGCGTCGCGATGGCCTCATTGATCTCGGCGACCTGGTTGTCGGGCAGGTTCCAGTAAACGCCGGTGGTCAGGCCGTTGTGTTGGGCGGCGGCGGCCAGGTGCAACACATAATCCAATTTTAGGCTGAGCGGATTGTCGTCATCGTAGATGTCGGCGGCCAGCGCTTCCTTTTCCCCGTTGGGGCCGGTGACGTTGTGAAAGCCGTATTGCACCTGGCTGTGTCCGCTCTTGTAGGCCTGTAGTTGGTCCGAAATGGAGCGCCAGGCCTCCTGGATGCGTGGCCGGTAGTGATAGCTCTCCAACTCCGTCAGCACGGCCTGGACGCGCACGCGGAAACTGGGGTAGCATTCGGCGAGCATTTGTGTGTTGCGAGCAATGCGGTCCTTTTCAAGCACGTTTCACCTCGGTTGATTGTCTTTTTATCCACCCCACTATATCCCAAGTTTGCAAGATATACAACAGTTCGGCTTTGGCTCCTTCAAGGCCGGCGAGGATTTTCTCGGCGTGAGGTAAAATCTGGCGAGGTTTATTTGGGAGTGAAACCGATATGCTAAAAGCGTTGATCTTTGATTTCGATGGTTTGATGCTCGATACCGAGACGCCCGAATACGAGGCCCTCAACGAGGTCTATCACGAACTGGGGCAGCACCTGGATGTGGAAACGTATGGAAGCGTGGTGGGGGCGCAGTATGGAGCGGCTTTCGAGCCGCTGGCCCACTTGCAGGCCCTGACGGGAAAAGCCCCGGCCCCGCAGCCGTTCTGGGAGCGCGTAGACCGTCGCCGGTTGGAAATTGTCGAGGCCAGCCCGCTCTTGCCGGGTGTGGAGCGTCTGATTCGCGCGGCCAAAGCCAGGGGGCTGAAGCTGGCCATCGCTTCCAGTTCGCCGCACGCCTGGGTGGAGGGACATCTCCGCCGGCGCGGCGTGTTCGAGGCTTTCGATGTAATTCGTTGCAGGGAAGATGTCAGCGAGGTGAAGCCCTCGCCGGCGCTTTTCCTGGCGGCTTTACGGGGGTTGGGCGTCCGCGCCGAGCAGACGGTTGTGTTCGAGGATTCGCCCAACGGTGTGCTGGCGGCTCGCCGGGCGGGAATCTTCGTGGTGGCTGTGCCCAACCCGGTGACGGAGCATCTGGACATCCGCAGCGCAGACCTGTGCTTGAAGTCCCTGGCGGAGGTATCGCTGGAGGCGCTGGAGACGGCCAAATCGGCGGTGCAGCCGTAGCGACGGCTAAAACTGCCAAGGGTTCCGGTAAAAATCGAGCGCAGGGAATTTTCCCTGCGCTCTGGCGTTGTGCGCCCAGCATGGGCGTTGACTAGAGGGTGAAAGACCCTTATGGAGGTTGATTGCACCAACCATTAGCCAAGAGCAAGGGCATCACCGCGAGGTGGGGTCTGGAGGAAGCTGGCGGC
>JBJKRF010000030.1:0-9741 GCA_046704785.1 Anaerolineales bacterium
GAATGGGGGAGTGGAGATGAGCGCGGAGGGGCTCGAATAACATCCCCTGGTGGGGGCCCGCAAACAAAAAGTTGGAAACGATGAAAGAATGGGGGAGTGGAGATGAGCGCGGAGGGACTCGAATAACATCCCCTGGTGGGGGCCCGCAAACAAAAAGTTGGAAACGATGAAAGAATGGGGGAGTGGAGATGAGCGCGGAGGGACTCGAACCCTCAACCAATGGCTTAAAAGGCCACTGCTCTGCCATTGAGCTACGCGCCCATGCGAGGCTGGATTTTATCACGCTCCCCCGGGCGCGTCAATTCGCGGCGCTGATGGAAAATAAAGGACGGAGACAAAGGTGACTGTCACCTGGCGCGGGTGGTACAATTTCTTGAAAACCGGTGACCGTTGCCGGAAAGAAAAATGGAGGCACGGATGCCCGAAGCCGTACTCGTCGACGCCATTCGCACGCCGATCGGGGCGCTGGGCGGCGCGCTGGCGGGGGTCCGCCCGGACGATCTGGCGGCCCTGGTGCTCAAGACGATCGTCGAACGTAGCCGTCTCGACCCGGCGCTGGTGGAGGAAGTCTACCTGGGCTGCGCCAACCAGGCCGGAGAAGATAACCGTAATGTGGCGCGCATGGCGCTGTTGCTGGCGGGGTTTCCCGTCAGTGTGCCGGGCGTGACCGTCAACCGGCTGTGCGCCTCCGGCTTGCACGCCGTCAACCTGGCGGCGCGCGCCATCCGCGCCGGGGATGGCGAGGTGTACATCGCAGGCGGCGTTGAGTCGATGTCGCGCGCGCCCTATTCGCTGCCCAAAGGCGAGCGCAGCTACCCGTTCGGCAACCTGACCGCCTGGGATACGGCCCTGGGCTGGCGCTACCCCAACCCCAGCTTGAAAGCGGCCTACGGGAACGAGGCGATGGGTGAGACCGCCGAGAACATCGCTGCCGAGCGCCCGCATCTGACGCGTGAACAGCAGGATGCTTTTGCGCTGCATTCGCATCAGCGCGCCATTGCCGCCATCGATAGCGGCAAGTTCGCCGAGGAGATCGTGCCCGTGGCCGTGCAGCAGCGTAAGGCTGATCCGCTGCTGGTGACGACGGATGAGCGCCCGCGACGCGATACCACGCTCGAAGCGCTGGCTCGGCTCAAACCGGCCTTCCGCGCCGAGGGCTCCGTCACCGCCGGGAACTCGTCCGGGCTGAACGACGGCGCGGCGGCCCTGCTGGTGATGAGCGCTCGCCGCGCAAAGAAGCTCGGCTTGCGGCCCCTGGCGCGCATCGTCGCTATGGCGTCTGCCGGAGTGCCGCCGCGCGTGATGGGCTACGGGCCTGTACCGGCCACGCAGAAGGCCCTCCAACGCGCCGGGCTGCGCGTCCCCGACCTGGGACTGGTGGAGCTGAACGAGGCTTTCGCCGTCCAGTCGCTGGCCGTGATGGAAGACCTGGAACTCGATCCGCAGTACGTCAACGTCAACGGCGGGGCGATTGCCCTGGGACATCCGCTAGGATGTTCGGGCGCGCGCATCCTGACCACGCTGCTGCACGAGATGGGACGCCGCGCGCAGGGCAAAGGCGGCGCGCTGCCCCACCCGTACGGACTGGCCACGCTGTGTGTGGGCGTCGGCCAGGGCGAGGCTACCCTCATCGAATGGCTGGGCAACTGACGGGGAATCCGAACGGCGCCCCGTCGAAGGAGTCAAAACTTGAAACGACGCATTTTCTCCATCCTGGTCCTTTTGATTCTGGCGGCCTTGGCCTGTCGCTATACCCCCACGCCCACCCCGGCGCCGACCACGCCGCCCACCCAAACGCCCGTCCCGCCCAGTCCCACGCTCACCGCCACCCCCACGCAAACGCCCACCCCGGCGCTCAGTTCGTCCAGCGGGCTGGTGTTGCGTTCGTTGCATCTTTTTACGGTGTACACCGGTTGGGCGCTGGGCGAAGATGGGCTGTATCGCACGCAGGATGGTGGCCTGAGCTGGCAACCGCTTTCGGTGCCCGACGGGCAGGTGGGCCCATCTACAAGCATCTACTTCCGCAGCGATAAGGAAATCCGCGTGCTGCTGCCCGCGCCGGACGGCACCGGCCTGTTGGATTCCACCACCGATGGCGGCCAGACCTGGACGTCTGCGCCCGCCCCCCAGCCGGACGGTGTGCTCACCTTCTCCCGTGACGATGAAACGGCCGGTTACATTATTCATTTTGGTAAAGAGACCGCCGGTTCGCAGAGCGTCAATATTTATCAGACACTCGACAGTGGCCAGACTTGGAATTTGAACCTGACAGTCGATCCTTTGCATCCTGGTACGGACAACCTGCCTTTTGCCGGCAAGAAGACCGGCGCGTCTTTCGATGGCGCCGTGATCGGCTGGATCAGCGGCTTTCAACCGGTGACGAACGATATTTATCTCTACCAGACTAATGATGCGGCCCGTACCTGGCGGAAGCTTGCACTGGATATCCCTGCCAGTCTGGGCGATATTTCGGCGGTTCCCTTCCCGCCGGTCTTCGTCGACGATCAGAACGGCTTCATACGGGTCGACCTGAACCCCACCTCGCCGCAGGGACAACCCGCCAGCGTTTTCTATGCCAGCCCTGATGGTGGTAAGACCTGGGCGCAGGTTTCGCAATTGCCTCTGGTGAGTGCCACCGATTTCCTCGATGCGCAGACCGGATGGGCCTGGAGCGGACAACGCTTGTATGCCACCAGCGATGGCGCGCACACCTGGACTGTTTTGCCCACCGCCTTGGGCGTCAGTGAACGGGCCAGCGACATCGATTTCGTGGACGTCAACAACGGCTGGATGCTCACCCTCGACTCTGGAAATCACGTGCGTCTATACCGCACCAATAGCGGCGGCGGCACCTGGACGGCGCTGATTCCCTGAGCATTGCGGGTGCGTGCCCGCCCGGCGGCCTGTTTGTCCTATTGGCGTTCTTCGGCACTCGTTCTATACTGGGTTTGGTTTTTTCAGGCTCGTGCGGCCCGCTCGATCAATTGACTCAACAGGAGGAAGATGTCCACCCGACGTGTTTTCACCGTTCTATTGGCTTTGATTCTGACCTCGGCGGCCTGCTCCTTTAGTGGCGAGACGACGCTCGTCCCGACGCTGGCTTCCGTTGCCACCACCCTGCCGGCCAGCCCCACGGCTTTTCCAGCGCCGGCACAGACGATGGTCTCCATACCGGCCTTGAGCGCCTTGCCTCCCACGCTTACGTCTGGCGCCCCGGGGCTGACGCTCGACCAGCTTAAAAACGCCAAATATCACGGCATCGCTTATAACAAAGACTTCCAACTCTCCGACGGCAAATACGAACCCACGACCGACGTCACCTCGCCGGACTATTATTTTGCCGCTCTGGGCGATAAAGTCGCCTTTGGCGACCTCAACGGCGATGGCGTTCCCGACGCCGCTGTCACCATCGTGGAGAACGGCGGCGGGTCGGGCGCATTCGTCTCCGTCGTGGCGATGCTGAACCAGGGCGGGCAACCCGTCTACACCGGGGCGCTTCTGCTTGACGATCGTCCCATGCTCAACAACATCGCCATCCAGGACGGCAAAATCGTGGTGGATGCCGTCATCCACGGTACCAATGATCCGATGTGCTGCCCGGGCTTTGTGGTCACCGAAACCTACGGCCTGACCAAGAGCGGGTTGGCCCTGCTACGCTTCGATTCAAAGACGCCCTCCGGAGTCGAGCGCACCATTCGCATTGACAGTCCAACGCCTGCCACCCAGGTGGGCGGGGCCGTGGAAGTCAAAGGCCGCGTGTCGATTGCTCCCTTCGAGAATACGCTCAATTACAAGCTCTACGATCCGGCTGGGAACGTCTTGGCGCAGGGGCCGGTTATGGTGCAGTCGCCCGACGTGGGCCAGCCGGGCACCTTCGACGCCAGCATTCCATTGAGCGCCGTCTCGCCGGGGCTGGACTTCCGCCTCGAGATCGCCGACTTGAGCGCCGCGAATGGTTACATACAGGCGATGGATTCCGTCGAACTGTTGAAGCAGTGAATATAACAATGATCGTAATAAATACAGGCTCATCCCAAAACTAACTTTGGGATGAGCCTGCGCTTTTTCAACAAGTAATTTACTTCGCTGCCAAAGCGCGTACGGCCGCTTGCTTGATATGCGCTAACACGCCTTGGAAGCCGTTCAAGCGCTGAGCGCTGATAGCTTCCTCCAGCTTCATCTCCGTGTAAAAATCCGGGGGCACCGACAGAATTTCCTCCGGCTTGGCGCCCTCCAGCCCATTGGCCAGGATGGTCGCCAGCCCACGCACCGTCGGGGATTGGGGCGGAATATCGAAATAGAACCGGAGTCCGCCGTCGGAGTTTTGCTCACTGAGCAGGAAGACCGGGGTCATGCACTCCGGCACGGGCTCCGCCTCCGCCCGCCGGTCTTGCAAGCGCTCCGGAATCTCCGGCAACGACTCCGCGTACTGGATCAGCATTTCCACCTTTTCCCGCCGGTCGGCGTAGGCGAAATCGTCTACGATCTCTTGCAATTTTGTGGGTAAAGTCATGATCTCTCGCTTATCGAACGTACCGCATCGTGGGCTTACTTTTCGATGGGTGCATCCACCAGGTTGCCCCATTCCGTCCAGGAACCGTCATAGTTTTTGACGTTGGGGTAGCCCAGTAAATATTTCAGCACGAACCACGTCAGGGACGAACGCTCGCCGATGCGGCAGTAAGCGATGACGTCTTTGTCGGACTGGATATCTTTGCCTTCGTAGAGCGCCTTCAACTCGTCGGCAGGCTTGAAGGTGCTGTCCGCGTCGTTGACGGCCTGCGACCAGGGAATATTGACCGCGCCGGGAATGTGCCCACCGCGCGTCGCGCCTTCCTGGGGGTAGTTGGGCATGTGTAGCAGTTCGCCGCTGTACTCCTTCGGTGAGCGCACATCCACCAGCGGCTTCTTCCCATCCACCTGGCTGAAAACGTCGTTGCGGAAGGCGCGGATGGCTTTGTTCGGCTCCTTGGCTTTGTAACTGGCGCGAGGGTAGTTGGGTTCATCTTTCGTCCAGGTGCGTTGTTCTTTTTCCCATTTGGCGCGTCCACCGTTCATGATGCGCACGTTTTCGTGACCGTAATATTGAAAGACCCACAGCGCGTAACAGGCGAACCAGTTGGATTTGTCACCATAAAAAACGACGGTTGTGTCATTGCTAATGCCCCGGCTCGAACAGACTTCCTCGAACTTTTCTTTGGTCAAGAAATCACGGCGCAGCGGGTGCTGGAGCGTGGTGAACCAATCGACTTGAACGGCGCCGGGAATATGTCCCGATGCATACAGCAGGCCGTCTTCATCTGACTCGGCAATGCGCACCGACGGGTCGTTCAAATGTGCAGCGACCCAGGCTGTGTCGACGAGGTATTCAGGATGTGCATACGACATGATATTTTCTCCTTTTTGGCGACGTGAATAAATAATAATTTTATTATAAAAATACTGTGAAATATCGTCAAGGCAAAAAAGGTTTTCCAACAGGGTTTTCACAAAGTGCAAGATTATCATTGCGAATTGCAAAAACCCTGTTGCACGGAGAGCCGCAATCAAGCATAGATTACGAGGAGCGGGTACAATTATGTCAATGGGAAAACAAAAATTTTACGTCGTTTGGAAAGGACGCCGTACCGGGGTCTTTTCCTCCTGGAATGAATGTTCCGCGCAGGTCTCAGGCTACCCCTCGGCAGAGTACAAATCCTTTGACTCGCTCCCCGCTGCCGAGGTAGCTTTTCGTGGCCGTTACGCCGATTTCAGGGGCAAGCCGGCCTCGTCGCAAGCCTGGCTGTTTGCCGACTTCAAACCGCTACTGCCCTCCCTCAGCGTAGACGCCGCCTGTAGCGGTTCGCCCGGCCCGCTCGAATACCGTGGCGTGCAGACCGAAGACACACGGGAAGTCTTTCGGTATGGTCCGTTTGCTGAGGGCACCAACAACGTCGGCGAGTTTTTGGCCATCGTCGAGGCCTTGTCGTGGCTCGCTGATCATAACCTTCCCTGGCCGGTCTACTCCGACAGCCACAACGCCATCGTCTGGGTCAAAGCCCGCAAATGTCGCACCCAACTAGCGCGTTCGCCGCGCAACGCTGAATTGTTCAGGTTGATCGCCCGCGCCGAAGAGCGCCTGGAGACTCTCGGCCCGTTCCAACTTTTAAAGTGGGATACACAAGCCTGGGGTGAAAACCCCGCCGACTTTGGCCGGAAGTAGAGGCGCTGCGTTGAGCAACTTGCCAGGTGTGTCGCCTGGCGACCTTTATCGAAATCCAAATTGGAGACATCTGTATGAGCGAAGTCACTCTCGATCCCGAAAAACAAAAACAAGCCCGTGAGTATGCTCGTATCAAGCGCCGCCTGTGGTTGTTCGACACGGCTTTTGGGTTGGTCTACAGCCTGCTCTGGCTCGGATTGGGCTGGGCCGTCGCTGCGCGTGGCTGGATTCAAGGATTCATGCCCAACGTCTGGGTGTTGATTTCGCTGTTCGCGCTGGTCTTTGGCGGAATCTACGGCCTGCTCGACCTGCCCTTGAGTTACTATTCCGGCTTTGTGCTGCCGCACCGCTATGGCCTGTCCACCCAGACGCTCAAAGACTGGGTGCTCGACCAGTGCAAAGGGCTGGCCGTTGCCGCGCCGATTGGATTCATCCTGCTCGAAGGCTTATACGCTTTCCTGCGAGCTTTTCCCGCCACCTGGTGGCTGTGGGGCGCGCTGGCCCTGCTGGTTTTCAACGTACTGCTCTCGAACCTGGCGCCGGTGCTGATCATGCCGCTTTTCAATAAATTCGTGCCCTTGGGAGAAGAGCACGCCGAACTGTCTGAACGCCTGATGAATCTGGCTGAACGGGCCAACGCCCGCGTCAAGGGCGTGTTCAAAATGGACATGTCCCGCCGCACGAAGGCCGCCAACGCCGCACTGACCGGCATCGGTAACACGCGCCGCATCGTCATCGGCGATACGCTACTGGACGAGTTCACCTCCGACGAGATCGAGACCGTGCTGGCCCACGAACTGGGGCATCACGTCCACAAGGACATTCCCTGGTTGATCGGCTTTGGGACGCTGACTACTCTCGTCGGGTTGTACCTGGCCTCCTTGGGCATGAATTGGGCTGCCGGGGCGTTTGGATTCAGCGGCCCTGCCGACATTGCCGGGTTCCCGGCTTTTTTCATCATCCTGGGCCTGTACGGACTGGTGATGATGCCTGTCGAAAATGCCTTCTCGCGCTGGCGTGAGCACCTGGCCGACGAATATGCCTTGCAATCCACCGGCAAGAAGGAGGCTTTCGCCTCGGCTTTTACCCGCCTCGCCAACCAGAACCTGGGCGAGATCGATCCAGAGCCGTGGGTGGTCTGGTTGTTCTACGACCATCCGCCGTTGGGCGAGCGCATCGACAGGGCGCAAAACTGGAAATGAAACCGTAACCTCCTACCCGTTTGTCCAGGGCGAATCTGCTCGTTTGGCCGATGTATTGCGTCTCTCTGGGGGCTATACTGCTGTAAACTGAGTTAAGGAGATTCCCATGTCCAATGTATTGGTTGATCTTTCCACCGCCATGGCCGAAGCGACAGAAAAAGCGGGCAAATCGACACTGACCGTCAATGCCCGGAGGCGCTTCCCGGCCAGTGGTGTAGCCTACGCTGCCGACCTGGTGCTGACCGCCGACCACGCCGTCGAGCGCGATGAAGACATCAGCGTGGTATTGCCGGATAACACGGAGGTGCCCGCCAAAGTGGCCGGGCGCGACCCTGGCAGCGACTTGGCCCTCTTGCGTTTGGAGCGCCCCGCAGCGACGCCAGCCGAACGCGCTGCCGGCGAGCCCAAACCCGGACAACTCGTCCTGATGCTGGGACGTTCCTCTAGCGAAGGCATCGAAGCCAGCCTGGGCGTCATCAGCGCTGTGAGCGGTCCGTTGCGCACCCCGCGCGGCGTGCTCGAACGTTTCATCCGCACCGACGCCATTTCCTACCCCGGCTTTTCCGGCGGCCCGACCGTCGCTGCGGACGGCACGATTGTCGGTCTCAACTCGTCGGGTATCGCGCGCGGCATGGCCTTGACTATCCCGGCAGAGATTGCCTGGCGCGCGGCGCAGATGCTGGCCGAACATGGCAGCATCCGCCGCGGCTACCTCGGCATCCGTTCGCAGCAGGCCGAGATTCCGGCGGCGCAACAACAGGCGCTGGGTCGTGAGCAGGCAGTCGGGCTACTGCTGGTCGGCATCGAAGAAGACAGCCCGGCCTCCAAAGCGAACCTGCTTGTGGGCGACATCCTGGTGGGATTCGAAGGGGTGGCGATTTCGAACCACGACGAACTCTTCGCGCAACTGGCCGGCGCCCTGGTGGGCAAGTCTGTACGGCTGGAAGTGCTGCGCGGCGGGCAGGTGACGACGGTGAATGTCGTTATCGAGGAACGCCAATCTGCCGCCGCCGAGGACGAAGACGAGCGTCATCATCACGGTCATCGCGGTCACGGCCCCTGGGGACATCACGATCATGGTTTCGGCTTTGGTCGTTGAGTCACGGGAACCTGGGTGTCAGCCCCAGCGTGAGAACGTCGTGCCGGAGGCCGTGCTTTGATCCGTGTCGCTGTAGTTGCCGTGGCCATGACCCTGCGTGTGGGCCTGCGCGAAGTGCTCAATGCGCTGGCCGAGACGCGTGTGGTGGCCGAGGCCGCCAACCTGGACGAGTTGGAGCCGCCCGACACCGGCCTGGATGTGTTGGTGTTGGCTTCTGCCGAGGAACTATCCGGGCTGGATGGTGATTCTGCACCGCCGCTGTTGTTGCTGACCAACGATTCGCAAGAGGCCGGGCGCTTGACCGATTTCTCGGCCTGGGGCGTGTTGCCGCTGGATGCCAGCGAGGACGAGTTGGGCGCCGCCATTCGAGCTTTGAGCGAGGGCCTGTTGGTGGGTGCGCCAACCTTGATGCGTGATTTGTTGCAGCGGTCTCCACTGATGGAAGTGGCCGACAGCGAGCCCTTGCCCGATCCGTTGACCGGGCGCGAAGAGCAGGTCTTACAGATGATCGCGCAGGGTCTGGCTAACAAGCAGATCGCGCTCTCGTTGGGCATTAGCGAACATACGGTCAAGTTCCATCTTTCATCAGTGTATGCCAAATTGGGGGTCACTAGCCGCACCGAAGCCGTGCGTTCCGGCGCCCGGCGTGGGCTGATCGTGTTATAAAGGGGGAGCGTGAGGCCGCTGTAACCTGCCGCAGGAAATGCTCCTGATGCGCCATTCCCATTGGGAATGGCGTCTTAATCTATGAGCTATTGAAACGCATCAAAACGCCGGAATTCCAGTGGGGGAAGTATTTTCTTTGGATGAAAGTCTCGATAATTTTCGGCGAGCACCAAGCGCTCATTTATGAAAAGAACCTGGCCGTTTCTCTTCTATCTTCTATACTTTGCTGCCCGCTCGGCGCTTGTGCCGTTTACTGCGTTGTATTACCAGAGCATCGGACTCTCCGGCACGCAGATCGGCTTGTTGACCGGACTCGCGCCGCTAGTCCTGTTGTTCGGTGCACCACTCCTGACCGGGCTGGCCGACACGACTCATCGCCACAAACTGGTGATGAGTCTCTCGCTGCTGGGGGTCACCGTCATGACGCTTCTGATTCCCCTGACCGACAACTTCTTCCTGCTGTTGCCGATCGTCCTGTTCTACTCGCTGCTCATCGCACCCGCAGGGCCCTTCGCCGACAGCGCCACCATGTCGATGCTGGGCGACCAGCGCCAGATGTACGGACGCATCCG
>JBJKRF010000031.1:0-9204 GCA_046704785.1 Anaerolineales bacterium
ATATATGGCTTTTTCCTACAGAAACGAGCTTTGATCGTCAAATGCAGGTTGAAATTAGATACCAATCTCGCATAAAATTGTAAAGGTGTTTTTGCCCATAATTGGGCAATTCTGAACCGTGCCCAATTTTAGTTATCCTGGACTCACCAGCCGAAAAAAAAGTAAAATGGTTGCAAGAATGCGCAATATTGCGTCCTTTAGGTATTTTTATCCGCGGGCATGATAGAAGACGAAAGCTGTCTGCAACGGATAGCTGCGCATCCATTGGAGCTGCCAGTTTTTATTTCAGTTTGACGGGGCCATATTGGGCATGCTTACATCAGGAAATTTTTACTTTACCGTACAGGTTTTAGCAGCGTTGGTTGCCGGCCTAGCGGCGGTGTTGCTCTGGCGACGGCGCAACACCGCCGGGGGAATTTCATTGGCTCTGCTGATGTTATCCGTCACGGCCTGGGGATTAAGTGTCGCTCTGAAGGATGTCGTCCCCTTGCTATGGGCCAAAATATTTTGGGCGAAAGCTGAAATTCTGGGAGCTTCCTGCTCGTCGGTTTTCTTTTTGCTCTTTGCGCTTGAATTTCAACGTCAGGATAATTTGTTGTCGCGATCCAGGGCCTGGCTGTTGTGGCTGGGGCCTTTGCTTTTTGCGCTGCTGGCCGTTAGTAACGAATGGCATCATCTCTTTTGGGCAAACCTGACGATTGACCCCGCCAGTGGAGGTTTGTTGGAATTTTCGGGGCCGTTCTACTGGGTCTACCTGGCGTATTACTACGCTTTGCGTTTACTGGGAAGCATTGTCTTGATTTGGGCGGTTGTCCGTTTTCCAGATAGCTACCGGGCCCAGACCATTACGATCATTGCCGGGGCCCTGGCGCCCTGGGCGCGCAGCCTGCTCGATTTTTTCCTGTCCTATGGACGACCAGAATCTTTGGTGAGCCTTGAACCGCACCCGGGTTCTTATGCGCTCGCAGGCGCGATCCTGGCCTGGGGCGTTTTGCGTTATCAACTTTTCGACCTGGTGCCGCTGGCGCGCAGCATCGTGCTCGAAAATTTGCACGATGCAATTTTCGTGCTCGACCCCATGAGACGGGTTGTGGATATCAATCGTTATGCCGCCAACATCTTTGGCCTGACAACCGGCCAGGTGATTGGGCAGCCGTATGAGACTGTCCAGAGAAAGTTCCCGGCGCTTGTGGCAGATTTCGAACTCCCTGAAAGAGGAAGCCGTGAGATTTATTTGCCAGCCCCTATTGGCCAATACTTTTCTTATCGCGTTGATTCTGTTCGGGATAGACACCAACGAATTCAAGGATGGTTGGTTACGCTCCAGAATATTACAGGATATAAAAAGTCGGAGCAGGCTTTGCTGGAGAGCGAAGCCAATTTGAGTGCGCTGCTGGAGGCGGTTCCACTGGCGATGACCATCAGCCGAATGAGCGATGGCTGTGTTGTGTATGCCAACCCGGCTGCCCTGGAATTGTTCGAGATCGACGCCCAAAATTATGCGTCTACCAAAGCGCCGGGCCTGTACACGCAGCGCAAAGGTCGAAAGGCGCTGTTGCGGGCGCTGGAACAAGGGAAAGTCATCCGTAACCTGGAGACGACCCTGCGCACGCCTTCAGGTAAAGAGCATTGGATCGTCTCGTCAATGCGCAAGATCGTCTTCAACGGGGAGGACTGCGTTTTGGGCACGCAGGTCGATATCAGTCGCAGGAAAAAGTTGGAGGAAAACCTGCGTTCCAGCCAGGCGCAACTCAAAGTTGTTTTCGATTATGCCGGGGTAGGGATTCGGACCCTGGATAAAAACGGGAAATATACTTTTGTCAATCATTATTGGGCTGAAATGCTTCGGCGAGGTTCCGTTGAATTGATCGGCAAAGAAGAGACGGGTTTTTTGTATCCTAATGATGTCCCGTTTAATCAACAAAAGTTCGAGGAAGTCCTCGGCGGAGAGATCGATCAATACCATCTTGAAAATCGCTATCGGCGCCCCGATGGATCTTATTTCTGGGCCTCCCTGACGGCCACGCCTATCCTGGGCATGAACGGGAAGCCAGATAGCGTCGTTGGTTTTATCATCGATATTACGAATCGCAAGCAGGCGGAAGCGGCGCTCAAGGCCACTGAACGCCGCTTCCGTGAGATATTGGAAAACGTTCACCTGCTCTCTGTCATGTTGGATTCTTTTGGGAATATCACCTTTTGTAATAGCCACATTCTGTCGGTGACGGGTTGGCAGGAAGAGGACTTGTTGGGGAGAAATTGGTTCGACGCCTTGGTTCCCTCGGAGCAATCGACCAAGATGGAGTTCATGCGCGCCGTGCAACACGGGAATATCGTCTCCCGGCATGAAAGCTACATTTTGTCGCGTAATGGGGAGAAGCGCCTGATTTCGTGGAGCAATATTCTCTTGAAGGATATTGGCGAACAACCCGTTGGCATGGCCAGCATTGGGGAGGATATTACCGAAAACCGCCAGCTTTACGAGGCGGAACGGGAACAACGCATTTTTGCGCAGGCGCTGAAAGAGTCCAGCGCAGTGGTCACAGCTTCGCTTGACTTCGAAGAAACGTTGAATCGCATTCTCTTGAACGTGGGCAAGGTGGTACCCCATGATGCGGCAAACATCGCGCTCATCAAGAAGGGCAGGGTAGAGATTGTCCGTTCGAACGGCTACCAGCGGTTTGGAATTGGTGAGGAAGACTTAAAAAGCGTCAAACTATCGCCGCGCCGGGTATGGAATTTGAAGCAAATGATCGAAACCAAGCAGCCAATCGTTATTCCGGATGTGCGAGAGGTTTCCTGGTGGAAAAATTTTGCTGTAACCCAATGGGTTCGTTCCTATTTGGGAGCGCCAGTGATTGTCAAAGACGAGGTCGTGGGATTTCTCAGCCTGGATAGCAGCGTTCCCGGATTTTTCAACCAGGATCATGCGCAACGCCTGGAGTCGTTCAGCGGGCAGGCGGCCATTGCCATCGAAAATGCCCGTCTGTTCGAGCAGAGCCAACATGAGTTGGAAGAACGTCGTCGCGCGCAACAGCGATTGCGACGTGTCAATAAGCGCCTGCAGACGCAGCTTGCCGAGATCGAAGCCTTGCAGGCTCAGCTTCACGAGCAGGCGATCCGCGATTCGTTGACCGGGTTGTATGATCGACGCCACATGGAGGAAACACTTTCGCATGAAATTGCCCGTACACTCAAGGATGGGAGGCCTCTCAGCGTGGTCATGTTGGACATCGACAATCTCAGGGAAGCCAATGACCGTTTTGGACATTCCACCGGTGATGTGATTTTGAAAAAACTGGCCGATATGATTCAGCAGACCGCACACCAGGCTGATATTGTCTGTCGTTACGGCGGCGAGGAATTTTTCATTATTCTGCCTGGTATTTCAGTAGAGGAGGCCTATGAACACGCCGAAAAGTGGCGTAAAACTTTTGCCAAGACTCGTTTTTCCTGGCGACGACGAGACTTTTGGATGACCATTTCTGTGGGGATTGCCGGTGTCCCGAAGAATGGCAGGAACAGCAAGACTCTCTTTGCCAACGTGGATAAAGCGTTGTATGCGGCGAAACAAGATGGCAGAAATTGTGTCAGACTGGCCTCGTCTGTAGGGAAAAATGGATAAGCTGGCTCTCCCGTTCATGGCGGGAAAACCTGAACCACGACGGTCACAACGGGGCGCGAAGGAGGGGCTTGCAAGCTTTTGCGCGTTTCCTTCGTGCTCGTCGTGTCGTTGGTGGTTAAAAGAAGTGTTTCCTGTTAAAAACGGTTGAGCCGATAAGCTTCAAGCCAGACCTGCCATCCGAATGATGAAAGAATCGTTAAATTTGCTAAAATTCCTGGAAAATTTGTTTGACAAATTCATCGTCTCTTGCTATACTGCGAACGATTTGGAAAGACATTACCTGCCAAACGGCAGTTTTTTCCAGCAAAATACCGGTCGTGTTAACCCCGGCAGTACGCGGGGTATTTTTATGTTTTCCACGAATTTAACTGCCATGGGCGGTTCTATATCCTTTTGTCGTTCTCCAGGAGATTCATCGTCAGTTCTTTGAGCTTTTCCATAGCGAGTAAGTGGATGTTGGCATGTATGCGGCGCTTCGCGCCAGTACATTGTTTGCTTTATCTCGCTGATTTTGAGAGAGTTCATTATCTTGATGCTGCGGTGGGTTTCAGAGAACACGTTTCATAAAATGTGAGGCTTAAGAAAGTTATGAGTAAAGAACTGAGAATCATCCCCTTGGGTGGATTGGGGGAAGTAGGCAAGAATATGATGGCCTACGAATTTAACGATCAGATCCTTGTCGTCGACGCCGGCCTGATGTTCCCCGATAACGATATGATCGGGGTGGATTATATTATCCCGGACTTCGAATATCTGTACGATAAGGGCCATCAGGTGGCCGGGATCATTATCACGCACGGCCACGAAGACCACATTGGCGCCCTCCACCACCTGCTTGGTCATGTGTCGGCGCCGGTGTTTGCGACGCAACTCACCCTGGGTTTGATCGATGTCAAATTGGCCCGCAACGGCATGCCCAATAAAGCGGACTTGCGCCCCGTCAAAGCGGGAGAGACCGTCCAGATTGGGCCGTTCAAAGTCGAATTTTTCCATGTTTGCCATTCCATCCCGGATGCGGTCGGGCTGGCAATCAATTCCCCCGCCGGTTTGGTCGTCCATACTGGCGATTACAAGTTCGACCATACGCCTGTGGACAACTGGCCGACGGATTATGCCAAGCTGGCGGAACTCTCTGCCCGCGGCGTCGACCTGCTGCTGGCAGATTCGACCAACGCCGAACGCCCCGGTTGGACCCCCTCGGAGCGAGTCATTGGCCCGGCCTTCGATGCGGTCATCAAGCAAGCTCCGGGGCGCGTCATCATCGCCACATTTGCGTCGCTAATCTCGCGCATGCAACAGGCGGCCGATGCGGCGGTGCGCAACCATCGTAAGTTGGCTTTCGTCGGTACCAGCATGGTGGACAACGCCAAAATGGCGCGTAAACTTGGCTACCTGAAAGTGCCGGACGAAATACTTGTCAACATCGACAATGCTTTGAATTTGCCGCCCAGTCAGGTCGTTTTGTTGTGCACCGGTTCGCAGGGTGAACCCTCCTCGATTATCGGTCGGCTTTCGACGGGAACGAATCGCCAGTTCGACATCATCCCGAATGATACCGTTGTGATTTCCTCGCATCCCATTCCGGGCAACGAAGAGACCATCAGCAAGACCATCAATCGCCTGCTGCGGCGGGGGGCCGAGGTGATTTACGATAGCATTGCGCCGGTGCATGTTTCGGGGCATGCCAGCCAGGAAGAGCAAAAGCTGATGCTGAACCTGGTGCGGCCCAGGCATTTCATGCCGATTCATGGCGAGTTGCGCCAGTTGCGCCGTCATGCGGCCATGGCCGAACAAATGGGCTTCGACCGGGAAAATATCATCGTTGCTGAAAACGGCCAGGTGGTCGAATTGAAAAACGGCCATGTCAGCTTGGGCGAGCGCATTCCGGGGGGCTACGTCTTCGTGGAAGGCGGCAGCATTGGCGATGTGGATCATGCCGTGATGCGCGAGCGTGAGCAGTTGTCCCGCTCCGGTATCTTCCTGGTCAATCTGAGCATCGATAAATATTCCAACCGTGTGCTCGACGAGCCGGAAATCATCACCCGTGGTTTCGTCTCACCCGAAGATGCCGAGACGCTTTTACCGGCGGTGCGCCAACGCGTGCTCAACGTGATCCATGGCGGTGGCATGTCGGTCCAGAAAGACATCCAGGACGTGGTCAAGACGTTCCTGTACAACGAGACCAAGCGCCGTCCCATGGTTTTCGTCACGCTGACGAAAGTTTGAAAAAACAGGCTCCTGCAAAAGCAGGAGCCTGTTTTTTACTCTCTGATTTTTAGCCGTTTGGCCGTTACTGTGAAAATTGCACAGTTACATTCAACTGAGTCGATTGTTGTGCTGTGGACAGCGCCTCGTAAACCAGGCATAAATAGGGGTGAGAAAACCCTAACTGTTCTTTGGTAAAAACTATGCCATAGACTTCGGGTGTCAGTGTTGTATGTGAAAGTTGGAAAGTAACATCGAATTTCCACAGTCTAAGATTTTCCCAATCCAGACTTGCCAACATTCCATCGACTTCGTTTGGGAAATTGTTAGTGTTGAAGACCAGTTCTTTTATGGCAATTCCTGGCTGGTCGAGCCTTGCGCCTTGGTTTTGTGGCTGAAAGCGCAGGGCGTACGAGGATTTGTCGGGCGCCGGCCCGGGTGCAATGCTCAACAGGTACCTGCTGGCAGCAAAATCTTCCCCGATACTTAACTGTAGTTTGATATCCGAAATATTGTTGATCTGCTCACAAACGCCGTACATCCCATGGATGTTCTGTATCACGTTGAACTTTACTTGTTGGCCTGACTCGGAAATCCCATAGGGCAAAAGGGATGGATCGTTCAAACAACTTTGGTCATTTAAGGCAGGTGCCGGGGTGCCGTTCAAATAAGGAAGCCAACTGCATTGCTGGGATACTGGTGGTAGTGTCGCTACTGGTATAGTAGACGGCGCAGAGCTTGCCGATGGCGGCGGGAGAGTCGCTATGGCGGTTGGTGTGCTTGTTGTCACTGCTGGGGGTGATATGGGCGTTGGTGCAGGATTTATGACTGGCGATATAAAAAGGCCGATCACCGCGCCGATCATTGCGCCAATGAGCATTCCTGTTAATAGTGCACGCCCTGAAAAGGTACTGCCTTTGCCAAGGTTAGCGCTAATGATGGTAGCCATGGCTCCAATAATTGCTGAGATAATGCTGCTAAGTGCTGTGATTGCTGTGTCCGACATAATTCCCTCCACCAGCCGACAGCGTTGATTTCATCTCGATCGATTGAAATTTGTGTCGGCTTTCACAAAATTAGTATAGTCGGGTTATGCGAAATTTACCTTTCGTTCCCCACTCAATTTAATAACACTTATGAAAGTCCGCTGACCAAGAGGGCGATTCGCCGGTCCACTTTGCCCATCGGATACTTCCCTAATTCTTCGATGGAAATCCATTGCAAGGTTTCCTCGGCAGGCAACGCGACCAATTCACAGCAGTAGGCGTGTTCCGTTAGCGTGAAGTGGGTGTAGGCGTGTTCGACGAGGCCTAACGGCGCGCCCGGACTCACCCGCAGCTTGTATTCCGTTTCGATGGCGGCGACCAGGGCTTCCGGGGAGTCAGCCTCCACCTGCGCGGCGGGGAATTCCCACATCCTGGCCAGCAGTCCTTTGGCGGGTCGCTGCGCGAGCAGGACGTTTCCATCCTGGATGATCACAGCCGCTGCTTTGACGCGGTGCGGCACAGGGGCTTTGGGCTTCCTGACTGGGCGTTGCTCCTGCAAACCCAGGGCGCGCGCTTTGCAGATCGCGTTGAGTGGGCACAACAGGCACAGGGGATTCTTCGGCAGGCAAATCGTCGCGCCCAGGTCCATCAGCGCCTGGTTGTAGTCGCCGGCATGGCCTCGGGGCAGATGCTGCTCGGCCAGGGCCCATAGCGTTCGTTCACCTGTTGCGCTGTCTGCGGCTTCTTGCACATCAAACACGCGCGAAAATACGCGCTTGAGATTGCCGTCCAGGGTGGCTACGTCCTGTCCGAAGGCGATGGAGGCGATGGCCCGCGCGGTGTAGCGACCGATTCCGGGCAGTATGAGCAGTGTGGAGACTTGTTGGGGGAGTTGCCCGTCGAATTCGGCGACGATGATTTTGGCGGCCCGATGCAGATTGCGAGCGCGGCTGTAGTAGCCCAGCCCTTCCCAGGCGGTCAGTACGTTTTGCTGGGGCGCCTGGGCCAGGGCCTGGATGGTGGGGAAGCGTTCCATCCAGCGTTCGAAATAGGGGATGACAGACTCGACGCGCGTCTGTTGGAGCATGATTTCGGAAACCCAGATGGCATACGAATCAGGCTGCCCGCGCCAGGGAAGGACGCGGGCATGGGTATCGTACCAGGCGAGTATACGCTCAGAGAAATCGGACATGCTGGAGGCGCGTGACGAATCCGCCACCGTTAGAACTGGAAGCCTCCCTTGGCGGGAACCACCTTATAGGAGTAGTTGCGCACGAAGGCAAAAAGCTGATCGCGCAGTTTGCTCCAATCGGCGGAACCCAGGATGCGCTGCGCGTCTGGCAGGTCGGGAGCCAGCATGGCGACCATGATTTGTGGATATTCGCCGTAAATCGTGGCCCAGGCTTCCGTAGGTTCCAGGCCCAGGTGCTGCACGCCAGGAATGAATTCTCCGATCACAAATTCGAAATATTCTTGTTCGCGGTCTGGGGCTATATCCCAGGTCATCAGTAACTTAACAGCCATAATCTCCCTACCCGCCGGCTACCTCGAGCACAACAACTTTGGTCTCCTGCGGTAAGCTGGAGCGCGTGACCTTGATGGAGGCCTGGGGCTCCGACCCTGCCAGTCCCATTTCTTTCAAAAACTTGGCCAATGGTTCGAGTGGTATTTTGCAGGCTTTGAGGCCGTAGTGCATCGGGATCACAATACTGGGTTCCAACAACGAAATGACCTCCGCCGCTTTGGCGGCGTTCAGGCTGCCGCCACCACCCACCGGCACGAGCGCAACATGCACCGTTCCCAGCGCCTCGATTTCGGTCTGTGTGGGAACCTGGAGCAGGTCGCCCAGATGGACGATGTTCAGTCCGTCATAGTCGAAGACGTATAAGGTGTTGCGGGGCTTATCGGCGTTTTTCTTTCCGTTGGAATCGGTTTGTACACCCGTAATGAATACCCCGCCAATCTCGAATTCACCGGGGCCGTTGATCTGGTGTGAGACCCCTTTTACGCCGTTGATGGAATTATGTCCGGGTGTGTCATGGCTTATCGTTACAATATCTGCCCGCAGTTTGAGCGGTTCGTATCCGACCGTATTGCTATCAAAAGGGTCCGTTACCACCGTCGCCATGCTGCGCTCGGTGAGACGGAAACAGGAGTGTCCGTACCAGGTAATTTCCATAGTGATGTTCCAACCTCCACGATAATTATACCCGTATCTCCTCCGGCTCTCCAGTTACCCCTACAAATTACAGATCCGTTTTATTCCAGCAATTCCAAATTTGGAACCAGTGAATTTAACGCAAAGCCGCCAAGACGCCAAGTTTTTTCGACTTTTCCCCATAAAATCGACGGAAAGGCCGATTAGCCTCACAACGGAGCAAATTTCTT
>JBJKRF010000032.1:0-8325 GCA_046704785.1 Anaerolineales bacterium
AGACAAATTCTTCCTGCAAATTAGCGACTTGCGCAAACATTTTCTGGTCATCCAAGCCAGAATCACCGACAAAACGGATGTGGTAATCTGGATACAGGCGGCAAGTCTGTTCGAAAGCCTGTTCGATCTCCTTGTTCTGGCTGATAAAGTCGGCTGTTTTGTATGAAAACCAGTTGGCGTAGCTGGTGACAGGCACTTTGGTGTTCACAATCGTGGCAGTGATGGCTGGATACCCATGTGTCAGGCGAGCATGACCATCCAATGCAGGCGGTGTGGCTTTATGGACAACACTGACACCTTCAATCGCCTTGGCATATGGCTTCTCGAAATTGACTGGGTCTACTGCCACTACCAGATGTGCCGGTTTTTCCAACGCCACTACTTGCTGACCAATCAGATATAGACTCGCGAAAAGCTGCTCGCTTTTGATGCGCTTGTTGTCCATCCAGCGATATATCCGCTTGGCTGCTGCCCAGGTTTCACCTTCGTCTTTCGAACTTTGACGCGCCATTTCCGTAATCACTGGCGTTTGTCCACCGAGAATACCCAGGATGATTTCTTCTGCCACACGCCCCATACGCTTATCCGGCATCAGACGCAACATTGGCCCAATATGGCTGCGAACGGTTGTGCTGATTTGCTCAATCGGTAACTTGGCAAACATCGCTCCTAATGTTATATTCATCTTGGCTCTGCTCCTGCTTGGTGTTTGAGGTCGTCACACAACCTAAATTTACCACGCTTGGCAGAGCTTTTCCTTTTCCGTAGACTTGTGGGTAATCACCAGAATTGCTCGAATTGGGCCGGTTTTCCAGATACGCTACCAAAATCGTAAAGCAGAGACTCAGGTAGCACACGATCAGGGCGCCTGGTAGCGTGGATAGGTGCCCAGCACGCGTACCGTTGGCGCATATTCGCCTAAATGGTCAAGGGCGCGCTTGACCGAGTCATCCTGCGCCGAGCCGATGAAATCGACGTAGAACAGATAATTCCAGGGTGTACCCACCAGCGGACGCGACTCGATCTTGGTCAGATCGATATCGCGCAGGGCAAACACGCTCAAAGCCTTGAACAAAGCACCGGGGCGGTTGTGCAGCGAAAAGACGATGGAGGTCTTCGCGTTGGACGAGGGCGAAACCGGTTCCGGGGCAATCACCAGGAAACGGGTGTAATTCTCCGGGTTGTCTTCGATGCCCTCATCCAGGATGTCCATCCCGTAGAGTTCCGCCGCCCGCCGTGAAGCGACCGCTGCCGTGTCCCGCGTGCCTGATTCCTTGAGCATTTTCACGCTACCGGCGGTATCGTAAACAGGCTCCGACTTGACGCCCGGCAGGGCACGTAAATACCCGGCAGATTGGCCCAAAGCCTGCGGATGGCTGATTACGCGCCGAATATCCTCCTTGTGCACGCCTGGCAGTCCGATCAGGCAATGGTGCACCCGCAGGAAATATTCTCCCGTAATCCAAAGGGTATGATTGACCAACAAATCATAGTTCTGGTGGATACTGCCCGCCAGCGAATTTTCGATGGGAATCAAGGCGCAGGCCGCCCGGCCCGACGTCACCGCCGCGAAAACGGCGTCGAACGTCTCACATGGCAACGTCTCCGTCGGACCGAAATACCCATAGACGGCCTCCTCGGAATAAGCGCCCGGTTCTCCCTGGAATGCGACTTTCATGCGCTCTGACCTTTCTTTACTTTTTGACGTGTTGCTCGGCCCAATACAAAATGCTGCGGAAACCGGTTTCAATATCCGCTTCGGATGCGGCAATCGTCATCCGTACGAACCCTTCGCCCTGCTCGCCGAAAGCACTCCCCGGCACAAGCGCCACGGAAGCCTCGTCGAGCAGCCGCTCACAGATCTCGGCGGAAGGCAATCCCAACGAGCGCACATCCAGGAAAAAGTAGAATGCGCCCTGTGGCGGAATCGCTTTCACCGGTGAGGGCCTATGCTCTTCTGCCAGTCCCAACACCAGTTCGCGCCGCCGGGCGTAAGCCTTGCGCATTTCAGCAGCGGCCTGCTCGATGCCCGGATCGCTCAAGGCAAATGCAGCCGCCTTCTGGATGAAGGGTGCAACGCAGGTAATGGAGTTCTGGCTGGCTTTGAGCGCTCGTGAAATCACGGCTTTTGGAGCGGCCAGGTAGCCCACCCGCCAGCCGGTCATGGCATAGGTTTTGGAAAGGCTCTTGACCAGCAAGGTGCGCTCTTTGGCGCCGGGAAAAGAGGCGGCAGACACAGGACGCGTTTCACCGTAGTACAGGTTTTCATAGACCTCGTCGCTGACGACCCATAACGCATGTTGAGCAGCGAATTCCTGAAGCTGCCGCAGGTAATCTGGCGAGGGCAGTGCCCCAGTGGGATTGCAGGGATAATTGATCACGATGGCGCGCGTTTTCGGCGTCAGAGCCTGCTCCCAAGCCGTCAACGGCGGGATGAAACCTGCCTCTGCCGGCCCCGGCACGCGGACAGCCTTTCCACGCAGCATGTTGACCATATTGACATGCGTCGCCCAGGCCGGGTCCGGCACCAACACTTCATCGCCGGGGTTGAGCACAGCTTGCATGGCACAATAATATGCGTGGACTCCGCCATGCGTCACCATGATCTCCGTCTCTGGGTCGTAAGGCTCGGCCACATTGCCGGCCAGCTTGTTGGCAATCACCTGGCGTAACTCCGCCATACCGCGGCTGGGAACGTAATGCGTCAAGCCATGCTGCATGGCCTGCCAGGCCACGTCCAACACAGCTCTCGGCGTGGAAAAATCCGGGTCGCCGGTCTGCAGGCCGACGATCTGGCGTCCCTGGGCGCGCAGCGCGACGACACGGTCGGCCATCGCGACGGTGGCCGATTGGCGAATCTGGTCGAACTGGGTGTTCAAAGAAGTCATACTATTCTCTGGTGGGGAATATGAGGGGACAGAAACATGGCCCACGTGGAGCCTGGAAATTTCCGCATTATACACCCGTCCGCAGTAAAATCATTTGGGGCTCTCCCAGATTTTCCGTGGTAGGAACAGATGGGGACAAAACGGCCTCTCCCTACCCGCAGGGAAATCCGAAGGCCCCACCCCGCTCCGCAAAATGCCATTCTACACGTGAAAACTTCGATCGACTGGCCTACAATACACACCGGAGAAAAATCCTGATGACCACACTATCCATACGACGGAACAAACCCAAACCGAAGATTCCCCCTCGGCAGCGGCGCGAAGGGCAGATCGGATTGCTCTTCCTGCTTCCCTGGATTTTGGGCTTCATCCTGCTAAAGCTGATTCCCATTTTGGTCGCTTTCGGGTTTTCGTTCACGAATTTTTACATGATGACTCCCGAAAAGACGGCTTTTATCGGGCTGGCAAATTATCTGCACATTTTTACCGACCTGCGCGCCTGGACCAGTCTGGTCGGCTCGTTGGGATATTTCCTGCTGACGGTTCCACTGGAAATGGTGGTGGCGCTCATGCTGGCCGCGCTGATTTCGAGCGCGCGCTTGCACGGCAAGGGTTTCCTGCGCTCGATGTTCTTCATGCCCAGTATCATTCCGGCGGCGGCCATCTTTTCCATTTGGATGGGCTTCATCGATCCCCGCAACGGCTGGCTCAACCGCTTGATTATGCAGCCGCTCGGCCTGCCGCCCAGCACAAACTCATACTCGTCGGTGCTGATTATCATGGCGCTCTGGAGCATCGGCCCCGGCTTCCTGATCATTTACGGCGCGATGCAGGGCATTCCGCAAGAGATCCACGAGGCGGCGCGCGTCGATGGGGCCGGACCGATAGCACGTTTTATACACATCACCCTGCCAATGATATCGCCCGCCATTTTCTTTACGCTGGTGATTAACCTGACCAGCGCCTTCGGCGGCACGGTGCTGCTCGACCGCGGCTTCGTCTTTTCTCGCAGCCTCTCGCCGATGGAAGGCTACATCAATTCGGTGATGTTTACGCGCTTCGACCTGGGCTACGCCGCTGCGCTGGCCTGGTTGATGTTTACCGTCACCATGACGATTACGGTCTTGCTATTCCGCTCGGCCAGCCGCTGGGTGTACTTCCCCGAGGAGGAAGATGATGAAGATATTTAACGGTAGAAAAAGACACGGGGAGTCGCTGCTCAGCTACCGTCTATGGGATTTCACCGGCACGGCGCTTCTGAATCTGGTTGTCTTCATGGTTCTGGCGGCTTACATCTCGCCATTGATGTATATGTTCACCACGGCGGTCAAACAAAAAGCGCAATTCCTGGATTCCAAAGCGCCGCTGTATCCCGCCGTCGCCGAACAGTATTCCTACCAGGGCAAGGATTATCCGATTGTAAAAGTTCCCACCGAGAACGGCACCAAAGAATGGGCGCTGGTGACCCCGCGTCCCACTTACAGCGAATTCATCGACCCGCACAACCCGGGCGCGGGCCTGATCCATTGGGACGGAAACTGGCGGGCCCTGCCCAAGGTCTATCACTTCAGCATTACGCTCGATAATTTCACCCAGCTCTGGGAAATCGCCAAAATTCCCACTGCCATTTTGAACACCTTGATTGTGGCTGTCCTCAGTGAAATTGGCGTATTGATTTCGTCGATTGCCGTTGCCTACGGATTTTCGCGCTTCCGCATCCCCGGCGGAAAATGGCTGTTCATGCTGCTGATTGCCACCATCCTGATTCCCGATAGCATTACCCTCATCCCTACCTACGTGATCTTCACGCGCGTTCTGGGCTGGGATGGGACCTGGCTACCACTGATTGTGCCTTACTTCTTCAGCAGCGCAATCTACGTCTTTCTGTTGCGCCAGAACTTCAAGAGCATCCCGCGCGACCTGGACGAAGCCGCCATGCTCGATGGCGCCGGGCCCTTGCGCATTCTGGTCTCGGTCATCCTGCCGCAATCCATTCCGGCTGTGACCACGGTAGCTTTGTTGCATTTCTTCTACGTCTGGAACGAGTTGCGCATGGCCAGCCTGTACCTGGGCATCAGCCCGAATCTGCGCACCATCGCGCTCAGCATTCAAACCTACCAGTCGTTAAACTTTACGCCTGAAATGCTGCAGGCCAGTTCATTGCTGGTGATGATCGTGCCGGCAGCAATACTGTTCCTGTTTCAACGCTTCTTTATGCAGGATATGGTCGTAACCGGCCTGGAAAAATGAGAAACTCGATGAAAAATCCCACCATACGAACGATCGTTTTGATCTGGTTTGCCTGGGCGTTGATCGTGATCGGCTTTCAGGCGCTGGCGACAGCGCGCTTCCAGCCGCAATGGCCTGACAACGCCCAGGATTGGACCACCAAATTTACCGGCACCGACTACCAGCAAGGTCATCCTTATCTTTTGGACCCTTTCATGAATGACCAGGTCGCCTGGGACTCGGAGTATTACCTCGGCATCGCCGTCGGGGGATATAACAACCCGTTCATCCCGGCGCTCACCCCGGAGGGCGTTTCCATTATCGGCAACGGCGCGCCCCCGCCGCATTCCGAGGGAAAGATATTTTCGCTCAGTTACGCCTTCTTCCCCTTCTACCCCTGGATGATCCATCTGTTCGCAATTCCGCTCAGTGCACTGGGCCTGGACTCCATCGCCACGGTCACGTTGGCCGGCGTGATTGTCTCGGCGCTGGGGGCGCTGGCCGCCATGCTGGCGCTTTATGACTTGACGCGCGAGTCGCTCGGCGAAGATGGCGGCTTACGCGCAGCATTTTACCTGCTTATTTTCCCGACGGGGTTCTTCCTGGTGCAGGTTTATACGGAGGGATTGTTCGTCGGGCTGGCCTTCGGTTGCCTGACGATGCTCAAACGCGGACACTGGCTCCCCGCCGCCTTGCTTGGCGCCGCCGCGACGTTGACCCGCGCCGTGGGCGTGACGCTGGTCATCCCGATGGCGATCCTGTGGATTCGCAGCGGCGAGTGGCATCGTCTCGACCTCGAGTGGCGGCAGATTTACCACCAGGGGATTCCCTGGCGTCCGCTGGGGCACGCCTTATTGGCCTTCGCGCCGCTGGCAACCTTCCTGATCTGGAAATTTTCCTACCTGGGCTTCGCGTTCGATTACGTGGAGGCGCAGTACTTCGGGCGCGGTTTCATGAACCTGGGTGCGGCTTTCTTCACCTGGGCAGACTCTTTCCGGACGATGTTGCTGCCGGGCAACCCGCAGCACAGCGCCTACTATTTCACGGAGTTTTTTGGCATGTTAGTCGGGCTGGTTGCCATCCTGAAATGCTTGCGAACCGACCCGGAAGTGGCCTGGTTCAGCTTGGCCGTTTTTCTGGTCTCGTGGGGTTCCGGCCCGGCACAGGGAATGCAGCGCTACGTCCTGGCTGCGCCGGCCGTCTTCATCAGCCTGGCGCGCTGGGGGGAAAATCCGGCCTTCGACCGCATCTGGACCACGGTCAGTCTATTGTTGATGGGCCTGTTGGCAACCCTGTTTGCCTTCAACATGTGGGTGGCCTAACGAGATTCGATACACGAGAATCAAAGGACGGCGCACAGAAAAGGTGTGCGCCGTCCTTTATTATTCTATAGGAACTTGCTTACACTTCGGAGTTCTGTTTCAACCAATCGATGAGTTCGTCCCTGCGGCAGAATGCCAACGCCGTCACCGTATCTGCGCCCCCGTAATAGAGGCTGATACGCCCGGTCGGCTCATCATAGAGCGAGGCGCAGGGGAAGGCCACGTTTGGCACGTCACCGACGCACTCATACAGCGTCTGCGGAGAAAGCAGGTAGGGCGCGCTGCGATAGCGCACCTGCCAGGGTTTCTCAAGGTCCAACAGCGCAGCGCCAAAAGAATAGACAAAGCCGTTACAGGATGTCAGAACACCGTGATAGAAAAGTAACCAGCCTTCCGACGTTTCGATGGGAATGGGGCCTGCCCCAATCTTGGTGCTCTGCCAGCCACCTTTCGTGCCCATCACAAAACGATGCTCGCCCCAATGAAGCATATCGAGACTCTGGCTCAAATAAATATCGCCGAACGGCGTATGCCCGTTGTCGCTGGGGCGGCTAAACATCACATATTTCCCGTTGATCTTGCGGGGAAAGAGCACGCCATTCCGGTTAAACGGCAGCAAAGCATTTTCGAGAAAATGGAATTTCTCGAAATCGTAGGTGTAACCAATGCCAATCGTCGGGCCATGATAACCGTTGCACCAGGTGATCCAGTAACGGTCTTCGATCCAGCCCACACGCGGATCGTAGCGGTACATGGAAGAGCGGATTTCAGGGTCGTCGCAAATCCACGCGATCGGATCGTTATCCAATTTCCAGTGGAAGCCATCGTCACTAAAGCCGCGGTGGACATTCATCTCACGCTTTTTGTTGTCACAGCGAAAAACGCCGGCAAATTTGCCGTTGAACGGAACGGCTGCGCTATTGAAAATGCTATTTGAAGAGGGAATCAAGTCACGAGGAATGATCGGATTCGCGCTATAGCGCCACAAGACGGCGTCGCTGTCAGCGGGGCGTTCTTCCCAGGGGATATTGGGCAACGCCGTGGAAGGCGGGGTAACGGCCATAAGTCTTCTCCAACGAGGTTATGGTGTAAAGCAGAATTACGCCAATTATACGCCCATTGTGAAGGTTGTCTCACAGAAAATTGATCTCGGTGACGAAACGGAATTACGCTTACGCATCCTTCTCCTCATCAAGCGAAGTTGAATCCGAAAAAACCAGGACGAGCCTTTGAGCGATGTCCGCCAGGCGGATAATATCCGGATCGAGCCTTTGGGATAGCCCCTCGGCGACTTTCCCGAAGCGCGCCAGCTTGTTCGAGCGGCTGTCCCACAGATTCGCCCAGGCGACGCTCATTTCGGCGCGGATCATCGATAGGGGATCGGCCTCTTCTTTTTCGATTTCGAGCACGCGACTCAACTCGGCAATTTGCTCCAACGCAGATTCGATTTCACGCTGCGCTTCCTCGCGACGCGCAGCGGATAGATCGATTTTCGCACGATACAAAATACCGTATTCTTCCTTGCCGTCCAGCCAGGCTTTAGCAGTTCGCAAACTTTTCTCAAATGACAGCAAAGTGGTTCTGAGCGAGGAACGTTGATACGGATTGAGCAAGTCTCTCATGTGATTTCCATCTCGACCAGATCAGTTCTGAGGCACCGACCATGAACAAAACAGCCTCTACCAGCGATTATGGTAGAGGCCATCATTCGGAAAAATCCGACAAAGGTTTTATGCAGCATCAGCGAGCCTCATCGCTAACGCGCCATCCACTCAACTTGTAGCGATATTATAGCATTGCGATCTTCCAGCAAATCGGCTCTTTGGAAATCGGCGTGATGAAACGGAGAGTTGGGGGGGGGGGGGGGGGGGGGGGGGGGGGGGGGG
>JBJKRF010000033.1:0-9119 GCA_046704785.1 Anaerolineales bacterium
TAGATTGAAAACCAGATCTACCCAATCACAGCCGATCACGCGCTTTTCTTCCAAACCGGTCCGAATGCCCGGCTATAGCTCTTTGCCACTCGCTGGATGATCAACTTACGTTTTCAGAGATGCACCCTTATGATTTTGTGTTGTGGTACACGAATCTGGCCTTAATCGGCCGGGGGATTATCGAGCATCAGACCATGCCCGCGCACGGTGACAATATATGAATGGCTGGCATCCATGACGGCCAGCCGGTCGCGCAGGCGGCGGATCAGCGCATCCAGCGCCTGATCGGTCACACCCGCCGACTGCTCGTCACCCCACACAACTGAGATAAGTTCCTGCCGGATGACCACTTCACCCGGATTCTGGTAGAGCACCCATAGCAGTTGAAATTGCTGGGCAGAAAGCGGAGGCCGCATCTGCTTCTGGTTGACCCACACCTGGCGGGAGCGCATATCGAGCACTAAGCGCCCACCCTGGCTGGGCCCCGCTTCGAGCGGCATGGTAGCGTCCGAACTCAGAAACAGAAATTCCTGCGCCAGCGCGACCTGGATCGAATCGCCATCTTGCAGAACAACCGACTCGCTCAGCAAACTTCCATTATAGTGCGTGCCATTTTTACTACCCAGGTCTTCGAGCACCACACCTGCCGGGCCTGGGGTCAGGCGCGCGTGGAAGCGCGATACCTGCCGGTCTGGGATAACAACTTCACAACCAGCTTCACGCCCCACCACCAAAGGTCGGTTCAACGTCCAGCGTTCCCCCTTCAACGGACCGTTTTGGGCCACCAGAATGGGGTAATCTTCATCATCAGGCATCTTTTCAAACTTCCAAAGTTGCTATCGAACAAATCCTTAAAAATAGAGGGATACACCGTCGTTCAGGCCATCCCCTGGTTGGAGAATTTTTACCCGAAGACCTTCGATAACTGGCACACGTTCACCTGCGAGGTATGCCTTCCACAGCGCAGCAAAAGACCTTTCACAGCTTCTCGTGTCCTATATAAATTTGCAAAGAGTATGGCTCGGATTCCAAAGGCGTTTATAATATAGCAGAAAAGCTTTGATCTGTGCAGGAAAACACGCCGAATTAAGCCTTTCAGAAACCAGGCGCCGCGCCATATTTCTCGAAGGGCCCAATTTTACTGCACAACGTTCCATGTTTGGAGAAATAATAAAATGCCCCTTCCCCTCGAGTTGGGGAAAATTTTGCGTGATCGGTATCGCATCAAAGAGCGTATCGGGCAGGGTGGCGTTGGCAACATTTACCTGGCCGAGGATATGCGTCTGCAAGGACGCATGTGTGCACTCAAAGAAGTAGAACACGACCGCAATCTTCCCGAAAAAGTTTTGCTTGAAGCCCGCGACCAGTTCCTGCGCGAGGCAACAGTTCTTGCGCGCCTGGACCATCCAAACCTGCCCAAGGTCTCCGACTTTTTCTCTATCGGGGAGCGTGATTACCTGGTGATGGACTTCGTCCCCGGTAAAGACTTGCGCACGCTCATGCTGCAAGCGCGCTCGCACAACACCTTTCTAAGTGAGCCGGAAGTTCTCGATTGGGCCTCCCAGCTCAGCGATGCGCTCACCTATCTCCACCGTCAAGACCCGCCCATCGTCCACCGCGACATCAAACCCTCCAACTTAAAGCTCACGCCCGATGGGCTGCTCAAGCTGGTCGACTTTGGTCTCGTCAAAGTTCTCTCGCCGGACGAAGAGACCATCACCATCATCCAGGGCCAGGGTACCGTGCTTTACACTCCTTTGGAACAATACGGCGGCTCCGAGAGCCATACAGACGTGCGCTCCGATATCTACGCATTTGGCGCGACCCTCTACCATCTACTCACCAACCAGCCGCCGGCAGACGCCCGCCAACGTTTCCTACATCCCGAAAGCCTGGTCTTGCCGCGCAAAATCAATCCGGCCATCAGCGTGCGCACCGAAAAAGCTATCGTGTGGGGTATGGAACTACACCCCAGTCAACGGCCTGAGTCAATAGAAGTCTTTCGACAATACCTGTTCGGAACGAAGGAACTGCCCGCCCGCCCGATGGCGCGCGCCCGACGCGGATTCTCCCCTCGAACCTTTCTTGCCCCGCCGGAGAGCATCTTACTCGGACTCGTGGCCGCCATGCTGCTTCTCAGCCTGATTGCCACGCTCGGACATTGAGTGCCAGCCCCAGCCCAAAGCGAGTCCCAGCACCTGGCCGAGGACGACCGCCTGCAGGAATCCGGGCAGTCCGCGCCCACTCAGCCAATCTTTTCCCCCCGGAAATCCCAAGACCAAATAATTGTACGTCAGCAGCCCGCCCAGGAACACCAGTAACGCCCAGCGCAGGGCCCAACGCAAATCGAGCACTTGAGTAGCCAGCCAATAAGTCAGGACAGCCCCGGCCGCCATCACCAACACAATCAGCAGCCAGCCAAAGAAGGTGGGAAAACCATCTGACATGACCAGCGTTGCCGGCGTCTCCCGCGGCTCCGGGGAAACCTGTACCGTGGGCGCACTGGTAGGACTCTCCAACGCCGTCGGCGTAATAATAATAACGGTCGCTCCTTCGTTCGAAACATTCAGTTGAATCGTATCAGAAGTACGCGCCGGATCACTGGTCGCGTTAATCTGAATCAGGCCGGGCTGGTCGAGGCGGAAGGCTGCCTGGGCCACGCCTTGCGTCGTGGTGGTTTCCACCTGCTGTATCAGTCCGCTTTCGCCTTGCGAAAGCACGAATCGCACTACCGTGCCATCTGGCACGGCATGTTGATTGTGATCCAGGATCGTCCCGGTTTGGACGGAAATCGTATCGCCAACACGGAACAACGGCACCGTCGTTGGCACGGGGGTATTTCCTGCTTCCGGCGTCAGCGCCGCGGGTTGGTTAAGCTGCAACGAAATGACCTGGGCCGGGTCGGGAGAGGTCGCCGTAATCAGGTCGTACCCGATGGCGGGCACCGAAACGGGCAAAGCGCCCGCCGGAGTAATTTCCTGGAAAAGGATTCGGGCGGCCACTTCAACAAAGGGGGCCGAAACGCTATAGAGTCCGTAGAACGCCGTCAGCTTGGAAATATCCGTCGCGTCCAGATAATAGGGCGCACTGAACGAGAACATGACGACTTTTTTGTTCAACAGCAGGCTTTGCTGGTCCGACAGAAATTGTTGGAGTGTCGCAGTTTGTGGCTGGCCGTCAGGCAGGTCGAGCGTCGAGATGACCACCCAATCGGCGCGACGCAAATCGTCGAGCAGGTCTGGCGTGGGCGATTGGTTCTTGAGCAACAGGTCCAGGTCGTCGAACGAATAGGATGACAGGTGGCTTGGGATGACCACCCCGCCGGCATTGGGCCCGTATAAATGGAGAACAGCGTTTTGGAGCGCATTCGTGTCCAGATTGGGAACATCCGGGCAGGTCGAACACTGACGGTTGGTACGCGAGTCACTTAAGAAAACGATGTAATCACGCGCCGTCGGCGGCGAGGGCAGCACAGACGGCAAATCGGAAGGCGAGGGGCTGATCAGCGTGGCCGCCTGACGCGCCAGCGAGAACACTAAATCGCTGGACTGGCCCAACGAAGCCAGCGCCTGCGGCGTGCTTGCCGATTGCACGGTCGAAATCGAAAACGATGAATACAGACGATATTTCAACGTCAGAATGCGATGGACCGAATCGTTTACGCGTTGGGCAAAGGCCGGGTCTTCCTGATATTTTTGCGTAAAATAATTGAGCGTATTGACGATGGTCGTGTAGTTGTCCGGCGCGTCGCTGGAAGTGATGTTGCCCATGTACAGCAGATCGTTCCCCGCCAGAAAAGCATCGCGAGCCACCAAACGGGCTTGAAAGCCAAGGTTATCGGGATCATAGAATTTGCGCACTGCCGGCGTACCCAGGTCGTCCGTGACCATCAGCCCGCCGTTCTGGCGCCAACTGGCAAACTGGGTCAACGACAAAATCTGGCTCAAGGCCTGCTGATCGAAACTCACCGGGCGGGTCGTCGCGCGGATATTGCCCTGAAAACCCTGATAGCGGATATGCGAAACCAGCAAGCCGTCTGTGGTCATATCCGGCGAAGGCGCATCGCCGGTCACAGCAAAGAACGGGGGCAGTTCGATTTGCTTCAGCTCGTCGAGCGAGCGGCGCACGGTCGCCACTTCCTGTTCCACCGGGCGGTCCGAACCGCCCCGGCCCGGAAAATGCTTGGCGATGACCGCCATACGGTCATCGCTGCCGGTATGAATACCAGAGATGAAAGCGCGCCCCAGCTCACCCACCCAATAGGGATCGCCGCCAAAAACCCGCGTATTCAAATCCGAGCTGGTCGAGGGGGATGGCGTGCTCAAGACATCCAGCGAAAGGCCGAAATACAGGTTGAAGCCCAGGGTCGAAAGCTCCTTGCCCATCACCTGCCCGGCCTGTTCGGCCAGCGAGCGGTCCCAGGTGGCGCCAATCGCCATCTGGCTGGGCAACGGTGTCAACCCGTTCAAAATCTGGTCGTTGGGCGCGCCGCCGCCTTCTTGCGAAATGCCGGTGAACAGCGGAATGTAATTGGCCGGTGAAGCCGTGGGAGCCTGCGCCCCTTCCCAATCGACACGTTGCAGGTCGCTTACCACCCGGTAAGCTTCCGTCACCGTGTCAGGGGCTGCGACAAAGTTATCGTTTGCCGCCGTCAGCACCACGCCCCCAATGTGGTGATTGACGATCAGGTCGTAAATCTGTGAATCGGGCGTGACCGAAGTGCCCTTAAACGTTACCAGGAACAATTGGCCGACTTTCTCCTCCGGGCTGAGTTGCGCCATCAGCGCGGTAGCCAGCCCCGAGGGATCGCTCCCCTGGGCATAGGCCGGCGAGATCGTCGAAAAGAGCAGCACCAGCAACATCAGGCTGGAGAAGAGACGCAACTTCATTTTCCGCCCCCGTAACGGGCCAGCAAAGCGGCGTGCCTATCCGGCGCAATATTTCCGCCAGAGATGACCACCACTGCCGGGCCACTCACCCTACCGCTCAAAATCGCAGCCAGCCCTACCACTCCCGATGGCTCGATCGTCTCGCCATACTCACGTTGGGCAAACGCCACTGCCTGGCCAATCTGATCTTCATCCACCAACAGAATATCCTGGACATACTGCCGCACGAGCGGAATCGTCAACGAGTCATCTTCCACCGCGCCGGTCAGGCCATCTGCCAGCGAAGACAAATCGGAAATCCCCGCCTGTGTGCCCCGTTTAAAGAGCGACTGCATAAACGGAGCGCGCTCGGCCTGCACACCCAACACCCGGGGCGGATGCGGCAGCTTCGTCAGCGCCACAGCCACCCCTGATATTAACCCGCCGCCGCTGACCGGCACGAGCACCGTCACACGCTCATCGAGTTGCACATCCTGGGCAAGTTCCAACCCCACCGTGCCCTGCCCGGCGACAACAAGACCATCGTTGTAGGGTGAAATCCAGGTCTGCTGATTCTCACGCGCATAGCGTAACCCGGCAGCCTCGGCAGCCGGATAGCCGCCCGGCACGGAACGCACGTCGGCGCCCAGGCTGCGGATTGCCTGCACCTTGCTCGCAACCGCCTGTTCCGGCACAAAAACCGTCACCGACGCCCCCACCAGCTTCCCGGCCAGCGCCACGCCCTGACCATGATTCCCAGCAGAGGCAGCCACCAGCCCGGCCTGTTGCTCCCATGCTTCCAGCGCCAACACCTTGTTGAGCGCACCGCGCGCCTTGAACGATCCCGTCACCTGGTGATTCTCCCATTTCAGGTACAGGTTACGCTTTTCATCCAGGCTCACAGGAGTCCGCTGGATGTGGGGGGCAATACGCTCGGCAGCGCCGGAAATCCAATCGAGAGGTAGCATAATCGTTAGAAAGTCAACCTTACACTGAGATTGTAGTCTATCACTTAGAGGACGGAGAGCAAGCTCCTCGCCTTTTTAAGGATTCCCACAGGAATGGAAATTTTCCAGCCCTGTGCGCGGATCGTCGCTAAACAGGCCGTCAACGCCTGCTGCGCGCAGGCGTCGCATTTCCTCGGCATCGTTCACCGTCCAGGCGTGCATGCGCCGTCCACGCGCGTGAGCAGAGGCAACCCTGGCCGCGCTTACATCGGCCCGATAAGGGTGCTCGGCCTGGACATCGATCAGGGCGCCCCAGGCGCGCTGCCACCAGCCCTTCCAACCTGCATCGGCCAGTTGCCCGCGCGGGACGTTCGGCAGCAGGTGGGCCGCACGTGTCAGGTTGAACGGCAGAAACGACGAGACCAGAACGAACTCTTCCAAAGCGTATTTTTGGACCAATGTGACCACGTTTTCGACCAGTAAATCGAAAGGCGTGGCATAGTTGGCCAGTTCGATGTTCATGTAGAGCTTCCGGCCAAAAGCTTCGAATACTTCATCAAGGGCGGGGATCTTCTCGCCGCGGTACTTCACGTCGAACCAGGAACCGGCGTCGAGTTCACGCAAAGCAGCAAAGGGAAGCTGCGTCACGCGCCCAAAGCCGTCCGTCGTCCGTTCCAACGTCGTATCATGGAGGATGATGACGCGTCCGTCCAGAGTCAGCTTCACATCGAACTCGATGGCTGGCGCGCCCTGCTCCAGGGCCAGTTGGAAAGCAGCCAGGGTGTTCTCCGGCGCATGCGCCGAAGCGCCCCGGTGGGCAAAGACGTAAGGCGGTGTGAGTTTCTCGAACATAAGAAAACGCAATACGCGTTCCAGTTATAGTAGTGCGTATCGCGCTTTCCGTAAAGAGGCTTTTTGAAGAGTTTCCGCGAAACGATGGAAGGCGCTCAAAGCCTTCCCCTCGGCATTTCCACCGCTTGGATCCAGACTAAATTTCGACGAAATACGACTGGGCTGCCCGGTCGATCAGGTCGCGCGTCATGCCCGGAGTAGCGCCCATATAGTGCGAAATATCGAGGATCTGATCGCACAGGTCGCGCGGGTGCGAAGCGCGCAGCTTGCGATTCCGTTTGATGTACCATTCTTGAAGCAGGTACGCCAAGCCCTGGTCACTATACTCCACACCTTTGCCCTGCGCCACCCGTCTGAAAATTTCCCGATATTCTTCGTAGCTCGGATCACCAATCTCGATCTTATGGCGCAAGCGACGCAAGAAAGCTTCATCGACGAGATCGCGCGGCGGCAGATTCGTGGAAAAGACGACCAACACGTCGAATGGGACATCGATCTTACGCCCTGTATGCAGCGTCAAAAAGTCGATACGGTTCTCCAGCGGGACGATCCAACGGTTCAGCAAATCACGCGGGCGCACCTGTTGGCGGCCAAAGTCGTCGATGAGCAGGATGCCGCCATTGGCCTTGACCTGAAAGGGCGCCTCGTAGAACTTGTTGGTATCGTCGAAAACCAGGTCCAGGCCATCCAGGGTCAGTTCGCCGCCGACGACCACGAAAGGCCGCCGGATGTGCACCCAACGCGGATCGCGCTTCTGCGCCGAGCGCAGCGAGCCGGTGCCCGTGGCAGTAGCGTCCTCGTCGGGAGCGCGCTGGTGATTGACCGAGTCATAGAGCTTGATGACCTGCCCATCGACGTACAGCGCAAAGGGAATGTACATATCCTGCTGCAAAATCAGGTTGCCGAAGGCGCGCGCCACGCTGGTTTTCCCGTTGCCCGGAGGTCCATACAGGAAGATCGATGTGCCGGAGTTGAGCGCCGGGCCCAAGCGTTCGAAGATCTTGGTCGACAGAACCAATTGCGCGAGCAACTGTCGCATGTGGCGCTGGGTCACGGCCACGCGATGGCGGCTCTGCTTGCGGATGGCCGCGTTGTAGACCTCGATTGGCACCGGCGCCGGCCCCGCATATTGACTGCGGTCGAGCGCCTCGCGCGCGCGGTCCATGCCCTGGCCGGTAATGGCATATTGATAAGAGCCTTCGCCCAGCCCCATCGCCGAAGACTTGACCTCCACCAGCTTCTCGCGTTTGAGCGACTCCAAAATCTGGTCGGTTACGCCGGCAAACGGTAAGGCAATTTCCTCGGCCACTTTAAACCCGGAGAGATACCCCTCAAAGTAAAGGATTTTGAGCGCCAGGTCTTGCAGCCACAACGTCGAGAGCCCCGTATCCTCCAGCTTGGCAATCGGAGGCGGGATAAAGGGCAGTCCCGAAGATTGTTTGGGCGCTATGGTACGCGAAGAGATCGTATTCATCGTCCTAACCTAGTCTCAAAATAATAACCCGACCTGCCAAAGGGCACATTGATCAAATAGATTTAAGAATTATAGCATGCCCAACCCCGTTGTCTGGTGTGTGGTCGCATTACAAAAATGGTTTTTCCTGCCGAACAAAAGACCCTTGAAGCCGTTTAACACTCGATTTTTGGATTCTCTACCGGACAAAAAATAGTGGTTGAGATCTGGTAAGCTTGGGTTCCACCACAGAACCAGGAGCGAACCATGAGTGACAACCACCAGCGCTATCGTAGCATAAGAGTCGCACTTTCACAAATGTTTCTGAAAGAACCGAAAGGCCATGAGGCGAAGCAGTTGAACGTATTAGCCAGTTTGATCAGTGGCATTGTAGGTAGCAAAAGTACGAACTACCCGAAAATTGCAGGGAAAGTGCCAGATCGGACAAAAGTAGAAAGCCGGGTCAAACGATACTCTCGCTATATCAACGAAGCTAATGCCGATCAAGAAATCTATCTGATGCCGTTTGCTGCGGAATTACTGAACAAGTTGTCAGCTTTTACACTTGTCCTGATTATAGACGGAAGCGAGGTTGGTCGAAATTGCGTGACTTTGATGCTGAGCGTGCGCTATCGAGGTCGTGCGTTACCGATAGGATGGCTGGTCATCTCCGGGAAGAAGGGCCATTTTCCTGAAGAACGGCATATTCAATTAGTCACTGCCGTACAAGAGCTGGTTCCAGATGATGCAGATGTGATCTTTTTGGGTGACGGCGAGTTTGATGGTAGACAATTACAGGAAAAGCTGGAAGAATTTGGCTGGAAATATGTCTGCCGCACCGCCAAGAATGCGATTTTGTTTGATGGACATGAATTTTCGGCACGGTTCAGATGTGAGAAAAAGCACCTTTACAAATTAGAGACAGGTAGCCACTGAACGGATAAGATTAAGTTGTTGTACAAAACTTATCAGACAAGAGGCTACCTGCGATGACAGTTT